>WJMR01000221.1 GCA_014727845.1 Ignavibacteriales bacterium | reverse complement strand
CTTCCGCTATGAAAAGTAGCGCTCTCGCCGTTCCCAGCTCTCCCGAGCGACTCGCCGAAGTCGAACGCTTCGTTCGCGACGGCGCGCTCGAGGCGGGGTTCTCGGAGGATAAAACCTACGACATCCTTCTCGCCGTTTCCGAGGCGGCGACGAACGCGCTTAAGCACGGCAATAAATACGATCCCGCAAAATCCGCGACCGTTACGATTTACGATCACCCCGACAAGTTCGTCGTTTCCGTGTTGGACGAGGGGGAGGGGTTCGACCCCGATGAGACGCCGGATCCGACCGCGCCTGAGAACCTGCTACGCGACTCGGGGCGAGGACTGTATCTGATGCGCGTTTACGCGGACAACCTCGAGTATCGAACCGAGGAGCGCGGCGTCGAGGCGATCCTCACCTTTAAAAAGTAAAAGCGCCGCGCTTTGAACGCGACGCTTTTATAAGCTTACCTATTCGGCGCTACGTTAGATCTTCAGCTTGCCGATATTCTCGGCGACGCCGTCCGCGGATTTCTTAAGCGCGGCGAGCTCCTCGTCGTTCAGCTTCAGCTCGATTATTTGCTCGATTCCTTTAGCGCCGAGTTTAACGGGAACACCGACATACACGCCGTTGACGCCGTACTCGCCTTCGAGATAGGCGGCGCAAGGAAGCACGCGCTTCCGATTCTTGGCGATAGCGTCAACCATCTCGACCGCCGCCGCCGACGGGGCGTAGTAGGCGCTACCCGTCTTCAGCAACGCGACGATCTCGCCGCCGCCCTTGCGCGCGCGTTCGACGATGGCGTCCACGCGATCTTGAGGAATGAGGTCGGCGATCGGGATGCCCGCGACCGTCGAGTAGCGGACCAACGGCACCATCGAGTCGCCGTGACCGCCGAGCACCAGCGCCTGCACGTCCTTCATCGAGACGTCCAGCTCCTGCGCGATGAAATTGCGGAAGCGAGCCGTGTCTAAAATTCCCGCCATACCGACGACGCGCTCTTTCGGAAAACCGCTCGCCTTATAAGCGGCGTACGCCATCACATCGAGAGGGTTGGAGACGATCACGAGGATCGAGTCGGGGGATTTCGCGGCGACGTTCTTGGTCACCGTCTCGACTATCTCGAAGTTCTTCGCGAGCAAATCGTCCCGACTCATGCCGGGTTTGCGCGGCAAGCCCGCCGTAATCACGACGACGTCGGAACCCGCGGTCGCCTCGTAGTCGTTCGTTCCAATCACTTTCGTGTCGAACGACTCGACGGGACCGCTCTCCCACATATCGAGAGCTTTGCCTTGGGGCATACCTTCGACGACGTCCACCAGGACGACCTCTTCGGCGAGTTGTTTTTCGGCGATTCGTTGAGCCGCCGTGGCGCCGACGTTTCCGCCGCCCACGACCGTAATCTTCTTCATGTCGCCCCCTTCCGGGTTGGATGTTCTACGATTTGGGCGCGACCGAAACGTATCGACGGTTGCCGCGACGCAACTTGAACTCGACGATACCGTCGGCGGTGGCGAAGATCGTGTCGTCGCCGCCAATCTTTACGTTATCGCCGGGATGAATTCGCGTGCCGCGTTGACGAACGATGATCGAGCCGGCTTTAGCGAACTGCCCGCCGTAGAGCTTGACGCCCAGTCGTTTCGATTCGCTGTCGCGACCGTTTCGGGACGAACCCTGTCCTTTTTTATGAGCCATAAGTAATCACCTCGTTAGCCAATCTTCGTTACTTGGATCTTCGTCAGCGACTGACGATGACCGTTCAGCTTCTGGTATCCTTTGCGACGCTTCTTGTGCAGAACGAGAATCTTATCGTCCTTCACGTTCTCAAGCGCTTTCGCCTTTACTTTCACGTCGCTCACATAGGGCGCGCCGACTTTCGTACCCGATTGATCGGCGACCAACAGCACTTTGTCGAATTCGAGATCGGTCTCCGGCTCCGCCTTCATCAACGGAACGTAGTACTCGCCGTTCTCTTCAACTTTGATTTGCTTGCCCGCAATATCGACTATCGCGATCATATCTTTCCTTCTGTTACGATTTTTTACAGAAAAGCAAAATAAGGAATACCGCCGCGAGAGTCAACGTGGAGACGCGGATTTTCTCCGCATTCGGACGGCGATTATCCCGGAATCGAGATCGGTTCGTTGTCGATCAGTCGCGTCTTTCCGACGCGGCAAGCGACGAGCAGATAGTAGCGCCCCCCTGCGCGGAATGTATCGACCGACTCGAAGGTTTCGCGCTCGACGGCGGCGACGTAATCGACGTTCGCGCGTTCCGAACGCTCGATCGTCTCCCGCATCCGAGCCAGAATATTACCGGCGTCCCGCTCCCCCGCCTCGATCTCCGCTTTCGCCTCCCGCAACGCGCGCGAGATCGCCAACGCGTCGTTCCGCTCTTCGGGCGAGAGATACGTATTACGGGAGCTCATCGCCAGTCCGTCGGATTCTCGGACGATCGGCATAACAACGATATCGACGCCCGTCTTGAGGTCCGCCGCCATACGGGAGATCGTCGCCGCTTGTTGCGCGTCCTTGCCGCCGAAGTAGGCGCGGTCGGGGCGCGTCGCGTTGAAGAGCATAGCGACCACCGTCGTTACGCCTCGAAAGTGCGTCGGACGCGAAGCGCCCTCGAGCGGACGCGTGATATCCTCGACGGTTACGTAGGTTTGAAATCCCTCGGCGTAGAATTCCTCCCGCTTCGGCGCGAAGATCGCGTCCACCCCCTCGGCTTCAAGGAGTTTCGCGTCGCGCTCGAAGTTTCGCGGGTAGTCGTCGAAATCCTCGTCGGGCGCGAACTGCGCGGGGTTGACGAAGATCGAGACGATCGTGGTTCCGCACTCGCGACGACTCGCCCGCACGAGCGACAGATGCCCTTCGTGCAGGAACCCCATCGTCGGCACAAACCCGACGATCTTGCCCGCGCGTCTCGCCTCGTCGGAGAAGCGGCGCGCCTCGTCCGTGGAGGCGATCACGCGCATCGGCGCCTCAATCCATCAACAACGAGAGCGTCGTGGAAATGGTGGTCTTCAACTCTTTGCGGTGGGCGATGATGTCCACGAATCCATGCTCGCGGAGAAACTCGGAGCGTTGGAACCCTTCGGGCAAGTCGCGACCGATCGTCTGTTTGATGACGCGCGGTCCCGCGAATCCGATAAGCGCCCTCGGCTCGGCGATGTGCACGTCGCCCAACATCGCGTAGCTGGCGGAGGTGCCGCCCGTCGTCGGATCGGTGAGCACGGAGATGTACGGCACGCCCGCCTCGGCGAGCTTCGCCAGTCGCGCGCTCGTCTTCGCCATCTGCATCAGCGAGAGCGCCGCCTCTTGCATCCGCGCGCCGCCGCTTTGCGAAACGATGATCAACGGGATCTCGTTCTTGCACGCGCGCTCGGCGAGTCGCGCTAATTTCTCCCCGACGACCGAGCCCATGCTGCCGCCGATAAAACGGAAGTCCATACATCCGAACGCGACCTCCCTGCCGTCCAATTTGCCCGTGCCCGTGCGCACCGCATCGTATAAGCCGGACTTCTTAATCGTCGCCTCGATCCGATCTTTGTATTTTTTCGTATCTTCGAATTCGAGTGGATCGCCCGCGCGCATCTTTCGGTTCGTTTCCTTGAGGGCGCCGTCGTCCAGTAAAATCTTCTGATACTCGCGCGATCCGATGCGGAAATGGTGCTCGCACTTCACGCACACCCAGTAGTTCGCCTCGAGTTGCCGGCGGTGGACGATCTCGTCGCACGCGGGGCACTTCTCCCACAGTCCGTCCGGGATGTCCTTCTTCTGAGAGTCCGAAGCGATGTTCTCTTTGGATCGAGTAAACCAAGCCATACTATTATCCTTTGTTCTGAATGACGGCGTACACCGTGAGGATCGCGTAGGGTTTGCGCGGATCGTTGCTGACGACGGTGATCGTTCGCGTCGTTCTGCCGTGGCGGTTCTTCGTGTCGAACTCCACCAACAAGCCCGCGCGTTCACCCGGATCGAGCGCCGTCTTTTCCGGCGCGGCGACGGTGCACCCGCAGCTCGTCATTACGTCCTTGATGATCAAGGGCGAAGCGCCGTCGTTGCGAATCGTAAACTCACACTCCAGTACGTCCCCTTCGGTCACGGTCCCGAAGTCGTGCGCGTTGGATTCGAAGGCGATCGCGGGCGCGTTCTCGACGTCGATCGGTTTCTCGACGATCTCCCCGCGCAACGTGAGCCGAAAATACCGCGTGTTCGGGTCGTTCGTCTGGATCGCCACGAGCTTCGTCTGCGGACCAATTCGATCGCGCGTGTCGAAAGCGACCGTGATCGTCGCGCTCTCGCCGGGCTTCAACTCGTCCTTCGAACGCTCGGCGACGGTGCAACCGCAGGTGGAGATCACCTTCTCGATCTTCAGCAAATCTCCGCCCGTATTCGAAACGATGAAGCTGTACTTAACCGTATCGCCTTGGAACATCCTCCCAAAATCGTACACCGTTTGTTGCGAGGATATTTGCGGTTCGGAAAGTTGAGCCGAGGCCGCGCCGCACAAGACGATGAAAGCGAACAATAGCGTTCTCATAGTTCGGATTTCTTTTTCCGTTTCTTAACGATAAAGTCTTTTAAATAGTTCGGTTCCGGAAAATCCGCGTCGCACGTCGCGTGTTCCTCGCCGAATCTCTTCGCCCACTCGGCGACCGTCGAAGCGCGAGGCGCGGCGAACGCTCCGCTCGACGATCGCTCGCCGAAGAGCGTCGCGCCCGCCGTCCGCTCCGCCAAGTCGTCGAATCCGACGACGACGGGCGAACCCACAAAGTTATAAATATTTCCGTCTTTTCGAAACGCGGCGAAGTAGGCGTCCCGCGAACCGGCGCGATTGGCGACGGCGAACTCCGCGCCGTCGGGAACGACGGGGAGGATTTCCAAAGCGATCGCTTCGAGCGTGGGAACGGGGACGATCGGCAGGTTCCTCGCAAACGCGACGCCCTTGGCGAAGGACATCCCGATGCGCAACCCCGTGAACGAGCCGGGTCCCGCCGAGACGGCGACGGCGCCGAGATCGTCGAATCCCGCCTCCGCAAGTTCGAGCGCGCGCTCGACGACCGTCGCTATCTTCTCCGCGCACCGTCGCGGCGCCGTCGCGTCGATCTCGAACGTCGTCTCCTCGTCTATACGCACCGCCGCGGCGCATCGCGCGCCGGAAGTCTCGATAGCCAAAATCGGTTTACTCATAGCGCCTCACGCGTATGGTTCGTCCGCCCGCCTCGTTCGGTTCAAGCTCGATTTCTACGCGACGCGCGGGGAGCGTTTCCGGAAATTTATCCGCCCATTCGACGAAGCAGATCGCCTCCGGGTCGGCGAAATACTCCTCGACGCCCACGTCGTAGAGCTCGTCCGCGGACTCGACTCGGTAGTAATCGAGGTGATAGATCCGCCAATCGCCCTGATATTCGTTGACGATGGCGAACGTGGGGCTCGATACGCCCCGCGCGCCAAGGGTTTCGGCGACGGCTCGCACGAAGAACGTTTTACCCGCGCCCAAGTCGCCGATCAGCGCAGCGAACGTTCCGGGCGTGAACAGCCGCGCCAATCGGCGCGCCGCCTCGGCGGTCTCGACTTCGTCGCGCGTCGTTATCGTCTCCTCGGATTTCATTTGGGCTCCATCACCGCGACGGGGAGGATCATCTCCTCCATCGAAACGCCGCCGTGTTGAAACGTGTCCTTGTATCGGCTTAAGTAATGGTGATAGTCGGTCGGATAGACGAAGTAGTAGTCTTCCTTGGCGATGATATAGTTCGTCGTGACGCCGCGCCTCGGCAACTTGTAGGATGCGGGATCCTTCACGTAGATGGCGCGCTTCGCGTCGGCTTTGATGTTCCTGCCGTGCTTGAAGCGGAGGTTCTTCGACGTCTCGCGGTCTCCGAGCGCCTTGGCGCCGCGCATACAGCGGACGCTCCCGTGATCGGTGGTGACGACCACGCGCGCGCCCTTGATAGTCGCGAGCTTCCGGAAAATCCCCAAAAGCGAGGAGTGCCGGAACCAACTCTCGGTTAGCGACCGATACGCCGCCTCGTCGGGCGCGATCTCCTTCAGCACGTCCGAGTCGCTCCTGCCGTGCGCGATCATATCGAGGTAGTTCACGACGATCGCCGTCAAGCGCGCGTCGCGATACGAGAGCGCGTCCCGCTCGAAGTTTTTACCGTATTCGGGATCGATGAGCTTCACGTACTTCAAGTCGTTCGCGAGGTCGATCCCCTCCCTTGCAAGCGCCTTCGCAAGATGCTCTTGTTCGTGTTGGTTCATACTCCGCTCGTCGTCGTCGCCGCGCCACAAGTCGGGGTAGGCGGCTTCGATTTCGCTCGGGAAGAGCCCCGCGAAAAGGGCGTTGCGCGCGTACTCGGTGGAGGTCGGGAGGATCGAGTAGTAGTAGTCGGTCTCGATTCTATAGAGCTCGCGCAGGATTCGCGCCATCGCCTCCCACTGATCGAGCCGAAGACAATCAACGACGACGTAGAAAACGGGTCCCCCTTTTTCGACGAGGGGCGCCACCTTCTCTCGCGTCACGTCCGTGGTTAACGTCGGTCGGTCGCCGTCGCGCGGTTCGTCGAGCCACTTCGGGTAGCGTTTCTCGACAAATTTCGAGAACTCTTTATTGCACTCCCGCTTCTGATCGTTGAGCGTTTGGCGGAGGTTGATTTCCGGGTGCGTGTCGAGTTCGATATCCCACTGCACGAGCTGGCGATAAACGTCGATCCACTCGTCGTGATCGAGCGGTTGCATCAAACGTTGGGAAATCTCGTTGAAGTCGCGGAGATAGTCGCGCGCGGCTTGCTCGCCCGTAATCTTCTTCGCTTCCAGAAATTTCTTACAGGCGAGGAGGACTTGGCTGGGGTTGACGGGCTTGGTGAGGTAGTCGGAAATCTTACCGCCGATCGCCTCGACCATCAACGACTCCTCTTCGTTCTTGGTGATCATCACGACCGGGACGTCGGGCTTCAGTTCCTTGATTTTCCCGAGCGCCTCGAGACCGCCGATACCGGGCATCATCTCGTCGAGGAACACAAGATCGACGTCGTTATCGCGCGCGTAGGCGATCGCGTCCTCGCCCGAGGTCACCGTGTTCACGTCGTATCCCTTCTCGCTCAACAGAATGATGTGCGATTTGAGAAGATCGATCTCGTCGTCCACCCATAGAATTCTACCGCCGCTCATCGCCGCTCCTTTTAATCGGTTTTTGTTCGTCAATGGCGCCGACGGCTCGCGGGCGGTCGGCGTTAGCGGGTAGCGTTTACGTCATATCTATCGGACGAGCGTGGCGCCCTTCGGTTCCTTCGGTCTTACGGAATAAAGATCGCCGTCGCGAGAACGGTCGTCCACAAGCCGTTCTTTTCGCCCTCGGCGGATTGCGTTATGTTAAACGAGCGGACGATTTTTCCGGACATTTTATAAATATCCTCGCGCTCGCTCCAGTCGGTGTCGGGGTTGAACTCCACGCCGAGCGTCGTGGCGAGCATCGTGGCGGCGAGATCTTCGGCGTATTCGCCCGCGACCTTCTCGGTCTCCCCGTGCGGATGATGCTCGGAGAGATAGCCGTACGTTCCGCCCGCGGGAATCGCCGCGCCAATGGAGGCGGCGACGAGACGGTTCGGCTCGTTGGTCGCGTTGCGCGCCATAACGCAGAATGTGATCTCGCCGGGTTTCAGAAGGTCCAACCCTTCCTCTCGCGAAATCCGTTTGCACCCCGGAGGGAGAATCGAGCTGACGGTTACCAAGTTGCACTTCTCTATTCCCGCGTGCCGCAACGCCAACTCGAACGACGCCAGATAGTCCTTATGCCTTCCGACGCCTTTGGTGAAGAATACTTTTTTGGGAACGAACACCGATATCGACCTCGTGTTTCTCGCGACTACGACGCCGCGTATTTCATAAATTTCCGCTTCCCGACTTTCAGCACCGCGCCGTCTTTCAACGCGATCGTCTCGTCGAAGCTCGTTATTTTCTCTCCGTCGTAAGCGACGCCCCCCTGCTTAACGAGGCGCTTCGCCTCGCTTTTCGACGACGCGAACTCGGCGTCGAGAATCGCGTCGAGGATGTTGCGCTCCCCGCCCTCGGCGTCGATGCGCGTGGTCGGCATATCGTCGGGCGTTCCCTTCTTAACGAACACCCGATCGAAATTCTCTTCCGCCTCTTTCGCGGCGTCGGCGTCGTGATAGAGCGTCACGATCTCGCGCGCGAGTCGGCGCTTCAAATCTCGCGGATTCCCTTCGCCCTTCTCGAGCGCGGTTTTTATTTCCGCCAACTCCTCGTTCGGAATATCGGTGGTCAACTCGTAGTAGGTCGCGATCAACTCGTCGGGAATCGAGAGCGTCTTGCCGTACATCTCCGGCGGCGCGTCGGCGACGCCGATGTAGTTGTCGTACGACTTGCTCATCTTCTCCACGCCGTCGGTTCCGACAAGGAGCGGCATCGTGAGGATCGCCTGCGGCTCGACGCCGTGCTCGCGCTGAATGTCGCGCCCGACGAGGAGGTTGAACTTCTGGTCGGTGCCGCCAAGCTCCACGTCGCTCTTAATGGCGACCGAGTCCATCGCCTGCGCGAGCGGATAGAGGAACTCGTGCAAGCTAATCGCGTCGCCTCGCTTATAGCGCTTAGTGAAGTCGTCCCGCTCGAGCATCCGCGCCACGGTGTATTTCGAGGCGAGCCGGATCACGTCCTCGAAGCTCATCTTCCCGAGCCAGTCGGAGTTGTGCACGATGCGCGTCTTTTCCGCGTCGAGGATTTTCGACGCCTGCGCGAAATACGTCTCCCCGTTCTTGCGCGTCTCCTCCAACGTAAGCGAGGGTCGCGCGGCGTTCCTTCCCGAAGGGTCGCCGATCATCCCCGTGAAGTCGCCGATGATCAACACGGCTTGATGCCCGAGCCGTTGGAACTGCGCCATCTTCCGAAGCGCGACCGAGTGCCCCAAGTGGAGATCCGGTCGGCTCGGATCGCAGCCGAGCTTCACCATCAGCGGCTCGCCGGATTTGCGAGACTTCTCGAGCTTCGCGACCAGCTCCTCCTCGGGTATGATCTCCGAGGCGCCGCGTTTAATTACGTCCATCTGTTCGGCGACGGGCGGGAATTTCGTTTTCGCCATAGTGTCGGGGTTCCGGAATTCGTTCGTGATTACAGCTTAATTTTTCGGGCTTGATCTCGTTCGAGATCCTTCCGCGCGATCGACTCGCGCTTATCGTAGAGCTTCTTGCCTCTGGCGATAGCCAGCTCCACCTTCACTTTGCCGTTCTTCAGATACACGCTCAACGGCACGATCGTGTTGCCCTTCTCGTTCGTCTGCTTCTCGAGTTTGCGTATCTCCTTCTTGTGGAGCAACAGCTTTCTCGGTCGCGTCGGCTCGTGGTTGTTGACGTTCGCCTGCTTGAACTCGCTGATATGGAAATTCATAAGGAACGCCTCGCCGTTCTTAATCGAGGCGTAGCCGTCGGCGAGATTGGCTTTGCCGGCGCGGAGCGATTTCACCTCCGAGCCGACGAGAGCGATTCCCGCTTCGATCGTATCCAAAATGTGGTATTCGTACCGCGCCTTCTTGTTGCGTACGATAACCTTAACGTGTTCGGGCATAGTTATAATTTTTCAGAACCGTAAAAATACAAAAGCGGCGGGCAAATAGAAACGCGTAAAAATAAAAAAAGGCGCCACGCGGGCGCCCGGAGCAAAACATAACGTCGTTCGTTTAGATCGTCTTTCCCCCGAATCGTTCTTCGAGGAAGCGGAGATAGTTTTGTGCGCCGACGACTTGGTAGAGGAAGGTCGCTAGTTCTCCGCCGTCGAACATCGTCGTGGTCGGTAGATCGACCTCCTCGACGGCGTAGGCGCTCAAGAACTCTTTGGCGGCGGCGCGTTCCCGATCGAATCCATCGGCGTCGAGGGCGAGCCGTTCGACGCTTTTATCGGTCTCGAGCAATCCGATCCATTTGGATAAGTCGGGCGATTTGTCTTCGTCGGCGGCGTCCACTAATCGGCAATCGATCGGCGCGAGGACGGCGGCGGAACCCCATTCGCCTTCGAGTCGGAAGAGCGTCTCTCCCGCCCCGACGTCCTTCCCTTTGTTGGGAACGCGGACGGAGGTAACGTTGTCGAGCGTGTGTCTCGCCGTCGGGGATACGCCGATATAGAAGGCGTTCCCGAAGAGCGGCTTGGCGAACAGACCGTTCGGCAGATACTTATAGAAGGTCTCGAAGCGCTCGCTTTCCAGCGCGGCGATCGCCTTGGAGACGACGTCGCCTCGTTCGCGGTCGCGGTCGCGGCTCAGCTTCTCCCGCATCCGACGGTCGAACTCGCATCCGTCGCAGTCAAAATTTCGATCGCAGTGGTGATACTCGACGCTCTTCGACGTCGTCCACACACATTGATAATTGTTGTAGGTTCTCATTTTTCGGACGCCTCCCGCCCGCCTTTAATCGCGAGCGAATCGTTGCGTTCCACAATACGCTTACTTTTTCTCTTCGGCGTCGTCTTCCGGCTTGCCGTCGGCCATCGTAAGCCCGACTTCCGGAACGTTTTGCATCGTTTCGCCTCTCGCGGCTTCGCCCATGCCGGGCGTTTCGCGCATCGCGGCGAGCGACTTATTCTTCGAGATCAAATATCCCGCGCCCATCAATAAGGCGGTTCCGATAATAGCCAATACGAGTACCATTGTTTTGCTCCTTTCGCGTTCGCGCGGTCGCGAGGACCGCGCGTCCGAACTATGTCGTTGTTATTGGTTTTTCTCTTCGTCTTCTTCTTCGGGTTGACCGTCCGCCATCGTCAAGCCAACTTCGGGAATGTTGTAGAGCTTGTCGCCGGCGACTTCAGCCGTGCCGGGAGCGTCGCTAAGCGTCTTCGCCCATTTTTTGCGGAAGACAATCAGATCAACGGCGATGAAGGTTGCGAACGTCAGAACAACAAAGATAGCGACCATTTTCTTATTCCTTTATTTAGAGGTTATGTAGTTGTTTTCGCTTACGCCACTAATATTACAACCTCCGTGCCAAAATTCGGAGTGAGGACGCGACACATCATATCCACTTATATAACAATATCATACAAGCATTTTCCTTTCCCCCTCCGAATCCTCTGAAAACCCACTTTGTTGAAATTTCATACACAATTTTTCGGCGCTCCTTTATATGTGTGTGATATTTCAACACACTCGTCAATTCAGGTCGATATTTTGTTGAGAATCTCAACACTCCGGACTGTTGGCTATCCATACATCTCTTAATCGCATAATCCGAGCGCCGCTCCGTTTTCCTGATCATATAGGCGTTCCCGAGCCCGAACTTTTTGCTATCTATTATATAGGGCGCCTCAAGCTCACAAATCGAGGAGCGAGAGAAAATCACGGAGGGATTGTAATATTACGCTTGGAATTTCTATATTTGGCAAATATGTATTTTTGATTACCGTCGCTAATCGTTCGACGCGACGGGGTTAAAGGGATAGGAACGGAAAAGGAGTCCGCGTTCAGTCTTTCGAAAGGCGTCCCGAACATGCTCAACGCGAAAGCGTTGGTGCTGAATCAAAGTTACGAGCCGCTGACGGTGTGCACGATTAAGCGGGCGACGACGCTCGTCTTTTCGCGCAAAGCCGAACTCGTCTCGCGAGACGAGCGCCGAGCGATCCGAACGGTGAGCGGCGACTACCCATGGCCCAGCGTGATCCGATTGGCGCGCTACGTAAAGGCGCCGTATCGGAACGTCTCGCTGACGAGGAAGAACATCCTCCGCCGCGACCGCTTTCGTTGCGTCTATTGCGGCAGAGGCGACGTTCCGCTGACCATCGACCACGTCGTGCCGAAATCGCGCGGAGGTCGGGACTCCTGGAAGAATCTCGCGGCGGCGTGTCACATTTGCAACAACAGAAAAGGCGACCGGCTGCTTTCGGAAACGAATATGACATTGCGCGTGAAACCCTATAAACCGACGCACATCCTGTTCATCCGAAATTCCGTCAACCTTTTGGACGAACGCTGGAAGCCCTATCTGTATCTCGTTTAATTCTCCATTGAACCGACACGGACAACGATGAACGCTAAACGCGTATTAAGCGGTATGCGTCCGAGCGGGAAACTGCACATCGGACACTACGTCGGCGCGCTCCAAAATTGGGTCGCGCTCCAGAACGACGACGGCTACGACAACTATCACCTCATCGCCGACTATCACGCGCTTACGACGAATCTCGACACCTCGAACGTCGAGGAGGACTCGATCGAGATGACGATCGACTGGATCGCCGCGGGCATAGACCCCGAGAAGAGCCCGATCTTCCGGCAGTCGCAGATCAAGCAGCACGCCGAGCTCTATCTCATCTTCGGAATGCTCGTGACCGCGAACCGCCTCGAACGCAACCCGACGCTGAAGGATCAGATCCGCGACCTGAACATCAAGCAAGTCGTCTTCGGCCATCTCGGCTATCCCGCGCTCCAAGCGGCGGACATCCTCCTCTATAAGGGAGAGTGCGTGCCCGTCGGCGAGGACCAAGTGCCGCACGTCGAGATCACCCGCGAGATCGCGCGGCGCTTCAACAACCACTACGGCGAGGTGTTCCCCGATCCCGAACCGCTCCTCTCCCGCGCCCCTCGGCTCGTCGGGTTGGACGGCGACGCGAAGATGAGCAAGTCGCTCAACAACACCGTCCTCCTCTCCGATCCGCCCGAGACGGTGGAGAAGAAATTGCGGAAGGCGAAAACCGATCCGCAAAAAGTGCGTAAAGGGGATCCCGGCAGACCCGACGTTTGTCTGATCTACTCGTATCAAAAGGTTTTTAATTCCGACGAAACCGAGGCGATCGACGCCGACTGTCGCTCGGGCGCGCTTGGATGCGCCGACTGCAAGATGCGCGTGGCCGCGAAGATTAACGACGAGCTGGCGCCGATCATCGAGCGACGAAAAGAGCTCGAAGCCGACCGCGAGAAGGTGCGGCGCATCGTCATCGACGGCGAAGCCCGCGCGCGAGAGACCGCCGAGGCGACGATGCGCGAGGCGCGCGACGGAATGAAGATGGGCGCGCTCGATGTATAAGATACAACTCGAACAGTTCGAGGGACCGCTCGACCTGCTCCTGTTTTTCATCAAACGCGACGAGCTCGACATCTACGACATTCCCATCTCGCGCATCACGGGCGAGTTCCTCGAGTATCTCCACTTAATCCAACAGCTCGATCTCGAGATCGCCGGCGACTTCCTCCTCGTCGCCTCCACCTTGATGCACATCAAAGCGCGGATGCTCCTGCCGCGCGAGAAGGACGAGAAAGGCGAGGAGATAGATCCGCGAGACGAGCTCGTCGAACGGCTCCTCGAATACAAACGCTATAAGGAAATGGCGGAGGAGCTCGGCTACATCGAGTCGAACCAGAAGAAAATCCGCTCGCGCGGAAACTTCGGCGCCGACGAGGTGGAGAAGCCGCCCGAACTCGAGACGTATCTGAGAAACGTCGGCGTCTTCGATTTGGCGAAGGCGTTCCGACGCGCGCTGGATAAGGCGAAACCGGATCCCGTGCATCAGATCAAGCGGATACCCGTCTCCATCGACGACCAAATCGCCTTCGTCGAGCGCAAACTCGCCGAGCGCGAGCGCGTGAGCTTCCTCGAAGCGGTCCTCGAAATCAAGGAGCGCATCCGATTGGTCGTCACCTTTGTCGCCATTCTGGAGATGGCGAAGATGAATCGCGTCGGGATCGACCCGACCGAGAATTTCAACGACTTTTTTCTGTATCGAATCGACGGCGTAGATTATGACGGACGAAACGACGAACGAGCATCCGGAGACGAGGGAGACACCCGAGACGACGGAGACGTCCGAGACGAACTCCCCTTTGAAGACTAACGACGCGACGGAAGATCCCCTCGAATCGGACGAACCGACGAGCGACGACTCCGACGAGGACGTGAAAGACGAAGCGCCGATGGAGCCGCAACGGCGAACGGAGTTTGACGAGGAATTTATCGCGGATCTCGACGCTCCGCCGATAGAGGCGTACCCTCCCGTCGTCGAAGCGCTTGTCTTCGCCTCCGACGATCCCCTCAAGCCGAAGGAAATCGTCAAAGCGATCAAGGGCATCGACGGGGACGACACGGAGCTGAAACCCGAGGAGATCGACACGATGATCGACCGACTCAACGAACGTTACGGCGAAACGGGCGTCGCGTTTCGGATTCGGAAGATCGCGGGCGGCTATACCTACGGCACCCGCCCGGAATACGCCAAGTATCTCGGCTACCTCGCTTCCGAGAAAACGCGCAAACGCCTCTCCCCCGCCGCGCTCGAGACCTTGGCGATCGTCGCCTACAAGCAGCCGATCACCAAACCCGAGATCGAGGCGATCCGAGGCGTGAACATCGATTATATAATCGGCACGTTGCTCGAGAAGGGGCTGGTCTCCATCGCGGGTAGGTCGGAATCCGTCGGCAGGCCGCTCCTCTACGAGACTACCGAGGAGTTCCTGAAATTTTTCGGACTCGGCGACGTCGCCGATTTACCGAAGCCGCGCGAGATCGACGAGATTATGAACGACGAGGATTTCGTCGAGCAGAAGCGTAAGCTCATGATGAGCCAGATCGAGGAGACAATCGAGAAGGAACTCGCGGACGCCGAGGACGATGAGGATTAACAAGTTTCTCGCCGCCGCGGGCGTCGGTTCTCGTCGGAACGTCGAGGCGCTCGTGAAAGCGGGGCGCGTTCAAGTAAACGGAGAAACCGCGCGCGAGTTGGCGATAGACGTCGATCCGAACAAAGACGAGGTGAAACTCGACGGCAAACCGCTCCGATTGGCGAACCGCGTGTATTTCGCGATGAACAAACCGAAAGAAGTCGTCGTCTCCGTCTCGGACGATCGCGGTAGAACGACGGTCGTCGATCTGCTCGAAACGCGCGAGCGCGTCTTCCCCGTCGGACGCTTGGACTACAACACGACGGGCGTGTTGTTGCTTACGAACGACGGCGACTTCGCCAACGCGTTGACGCATCCCTCGAACGAGGCGCCGCGCGTTTATAAAGTAACGCTCGACCGTCCGCTGGAAAGCGACGACCGCCGCGCCGCGTTAGCGGGCGTGCGCTTAAAGGACGGCGTCGGGAAGTTCGTCGAGATAAAACCCGGCGGCTCGCGCGGCGACCGCTGGATTATTTCCTGTCACGAGGGCAGGAACCATTTTGTAAAACGTATGTTTCACGAACTCGGCTATCGCGTCCGTTCGCTCGAACGATTGTCGTTCGGGGGGATCACCGCGAAAGGATTGGCGAAAGGGGAGTACCGAGCGTTGACGAAAAAAGAGATCGAGTATGTGTATCGGGAATACGGTTCGTAAGTTCGCCCTTCTTTTCGCGCTCCCCGCGATCGTCTTCGCGCAGGAGGAACCGCGCGATACGATCCCCGAGCCGGCATGGTTCGTCGGGTCGATCGCGCAACTCGATTCGGCGATCGAAGCGACGCTCGACGCGCCGGAATTGCGCGACGGGTTTCAAGGCGTCGTCATCCGCTCGTTGGAGACGGGCGAAACGATCCACGAGCGCAACGCCGAGAAGCTCTTTATGCCCGCCTCTAATCTCAAGCTCTTCACCACCTCCGCCGCGCTTCTCGCGCTCGGACCCGACTACCGCTACCGCACGGAACTCTACGCGAGCGGCGAACTCGACGGCACAATCTTGCGCGGGGATTTGATCGTAAAGGGCTACGGCGATCCGACGATTAGCGGCAGGTTCCACGAAGGCGACATCGACGCGATCTTCGAGAGTTGGGCGGATTCCCTCGTCGAGCTCGGCGTGGACGAAATCGCGGGCAACCTCGTCGGGGACGACAACGCCTTCGACGACCGCGGACTCGGGACGGGTTGGCAATGGGATTACGAAAGCTTATGGTACGCCGCGCCGAGCGGGGCGCTCTCGTTCAACGACAACTGCGTCGAGATACTTTTAGAGCCGACCGAAGTCGGCGCGCCGCCCGAGTTGACTCTCGACCCCGACGTCGATTACGTCGTCGTAAACAATCGAGCGACCACCGTTCCCCGCGACTCGACGACCGCCGTCGTCGTTAACCGCGAGCGCGGCTCCAACCTCGTTACCGTGTACGGCTCCGTGAAGGAGAGCGCCAAGCGTTTGACGACCTACGCGACGGTCACTAATCCGACGCAGTATTTTCTCGTCGCGCTCAAATCGATTCTGGAACGCAAGGGGATCGCGGTGACGGGATACGCGATCGACGCGGACGACCTCGACGATCCGATCGGCTACGAGGAGGCGCGACTGCTGTTCATCCACTATTCCCCGACCGTCGCCGAGATCGTAAAGGTCGTCAACAAGTCGAGCCAGAATTTCTACGCCGAGCAGTTGCTGAAAACGCTCGGGTTCGAGTTCGCGGGCGAAGGGGCGGCGAAAGCGGGCGTCGAGACGGCGACCGCGCGATTGAGGGAAAACGGCGTCCCGCTCGAGAACGCGATCATCGTGGATGGAAGCGGACTTTCGCGATTGAACTTCGTTTCGCCGGAGCAAATCGTCGCCGTGCTCGTTCGGATGTATAGCTCGAACGTGTTCCAAGAGTTTTACAATTCGCTGCCCGTCGCCGGCGTGGACGGCACGATGGCGAGCCGTCTGAAACGCTCGCGCGCCGGCGATAACGCGCGCGCCAAGACGGGCTACGTTCTCGCCGCGCGCGCTCTCTCGGGCTACGTTCACACGGGCGACGGCGAACCCGTCGCGTTCGCGCTCGTCGCCAACAACTACTCGGCGCCGTACGCGATGGTCGATAAAGTTCAGGACGCGGTGGTCGATTTGCTCGCGTCCTTCAAACGGAAATAAACGGAGACCCGCAGTGGCACAAACACCGCAAGAAGAAACGCACGCCCTACTCAAACGCCGACGCGAGGAGCTCGACGAGCTACGAGAACGCGGCGTTCAACCGTTCGCCTATTCGTTCGACGTGGACGCCGACTCGACGATCGTCGATCGCTACGACGAATACGAGGATAAGGAAGTCCGCGTCGCCGGCAGGATTATGTCGCTTCGCCGGATGGGCAAAGCGTCCTTCTGCCACATCCAAGACGAGAAGGGACGCTTGCAGCTCTACCTCAAACGCGACGAGCTGGGCGACGACTACCAAAACTTTAAGCTGATGGATATCGGCGACATCGTCGGCGCGAAGGGCGTCGTCTTTAAGACGCGCACGGGCGAACCGTCGGTGCACGTGAAGACGCTGACGCTGCTCACGAAGTCGCTTCGACCCTTGCCGATCGCGAAGGAGACGACGAACGAGAAGGGTGAAAAGGTCGTCCATGATCAGTTCTCCGACAAGGAGTTGCGCTATCGCCAACGCTATCTCGACCTCGTCGTCAATCCCGAGGAGCGCGAGGCGTTCCGTAAGCGCGCGAAGATAGTGACGGCGATCCGCAAGTATCTCGACGACCGAGACGTGGTCGAGGTGGAGACGCCCGCCCTGCAACCCCTCTACGGCGGCGCGGCGGCGAGGCCTTTCCTGACGCACCACAACGCGCTGGATATTCCCCTCTTCCTCCGCATCGCCGACGAGCTTTACCTAAAGCGGCTATTGGTGGGCGGCTTCAACGGCGTGTACGAAATCGCGAAGGACTTTCGCAACGAGGGCATGGACCGCAACCACAATCCCGAGTTCACGATGCTCGAGACCTACATCGCCTACAAGGACTACGAGTGGATGATGGAGTTCGTCGAGCAAATGATTTCGTCGGTGTGCGTGGAGGTCAACGGTTCGACGACGGTCGAGATCTCGGGTAAGAAGATCGACTTTTCGCCGCCGTGGAAGCGCCTCTCGATGACCGACTCGCTGAGCGAGAAGCTGGGCGTGGATCTTCTGAACACCGACGACGCCGAGTTGGCGAAGCTGGCGAAGAAGTACGACATCGACCTCGAAAAGGCGGGTAGCCGAGGCAGGTTGATCGACGAGTTGTTCGGCGAATTGATCGAACCGTCGATCGAGCAGCCGACGTTCGTGATCGATTTCCCGATCGAGACTTCGCCGCTCGCAAAGAAGCATCGGAGCAAGCCGGGGCTGGTCGAGCGTTTCGAGGGCTACGTGCTCGGCGGAGAAATCTGCAACGCCTTTAGCGAGCTGAACGACCCGATCGATCAGCGCGAACGCTTCGAGGCGCAGTCTCGCGACAAAGACGCGGGCGACGACGAGGCGCACCCGATCGACGAGGACTTCATCGCCGCGCTCGAGCACGGCATGCCGCCCGCGGCGGGTCTCGGTATCGGAATCGACCGCCTCGTTATGCTTCTCGCGAATCGCCCCTCGATCCGCGACGTGATTCTCTTTCCGCTTATGAAGCCGCTCCGGTAGCGTGACGTCGCGCGCGTTCGAGCCGCTCTCCCGCGAGGAGGTGGCAAAGGCGATCGAAAAGCGAAACCCGTCGAGGATTCCGCTCGCGCTGGCGACATGGTTCGCCGACGACTTCGCGCCGCCCGAAGGAGAAACCCTCGATCGGTTCGAGCGATTTCCGCAAGACGTCGTTCATCTCTGGATCGAGCCGATACCGCTCGATCGGATGGGACTCTCCTGGCGCCGCCGAACCGACGGCGCGCTCGACGCTCGCGCCGTTCTCGACGATTGGTCGAAGCTCGAGGAATTCGTCGAGAAGTTGCCGCTCCCGGAAGAAGACGCCGAGTTCGAGCGACTCGCCGACCAAGCCGACCGCGCGCGAAAAGACGATCGCTACACCCTATTCGGTTGGTGGAATTTTTTCTTCGAACGGCTTTGGTCGTTGCGCGGAATGGAGAACGCGCTCGTCGAGTTCTACACGGAACCCGACGCGACGCGCCGCCTCCTCGACGCGTTGCGGCGCCACTACCTCCGCTACCTCGAACGCGCCGCGGATCTCCTTCGCCCCGACGGCTTTTTCACGAGCGACGATCTCGGCGGTCAGCGCGCCCCGACGATGAGCGGCGAGACCTTCCGCGAGTTCTTCTTCCCCGCGTATCGCGCCGTCGGCGAATTCCTCGATCGACGCGGTCTCCACTTCTGGTTGCATAGTTGCGGAAACAACGAACCGTACTTTGAAGATTTAATCGAGGCGGGGGTGGACGTCTTTCACCCCGTGCAGAAATCCACGATGGACCAACGCGAAATCGTCGAGCGCTACGGAGATCGGCTCTCGTTTTTCGCGGGCTTCGACGTTCAGAAAACCTTGCGGGAGGCGTCGCCCGAGGGCGTTCGCGAGGAAACGCGACGAATGATCGATTTGTTCGACGGGGAACGCGGCGGAATGATTCTCGGGGCGGGTAACGGAATCGTGAGCGGCACGCCGCTCGAGAACGTCGCGGCGTTCGTGGAGGAGGCGCTCGACTACGGCGCCTCGAAACGCGCTATCCTCGCCGATTGACCCCGCCGCGACGCGCGCCACGCTCCTTTTTCTTAAACGCCAGGCATTCGCGTCCCGACGCTTGATAGACTTCGACGGAGGGAAGTTTTTTCGATTTGAATCCGTGCGCGGCGCAGGAGTAGGGAAAGCTCGGGTTCCACGTAATTCCGAAGAAGACGCACGCTCGACAATTAACGCGACGGGGTTCGGTCATGCCTTCAGTTCAAAATATCCGCCGACCCGAAAGGGCAACGCGTCGTCGAGATACACGAAGTCGCGCCGCTCGTCCGGCTCGATGTGCGCGTAGGGAAACAGGTTGTATTCGATCGGAAGCGTCGTCGGCTCCACGACCGTTTCTTTGACGGCGAACGGGGGGCCGTTTTTCAACTCGTCGAGATACGACTTCAGTCGTTCGGCTTCCTCGCGGGTAAAATACTCGTTAAGCGCCAGCTCGCACCGCTCGTAGCTATCGTAGCCGAGCTCGACGTCCTCGCGTTTGTTCTTCTCATAATCGACGATGGCGTCGCGATAATCTACGTTCGCGATCGGCTCGGGGCGCATAGAGAACCACCGCACGAAAACCTTCTTGTGGCGTTCGCCTCGGAATTCCATTTTGTCGATAATGGACGATACGTAGAATAACGTCGTCACTCGCTCCTCCTCGCGGAGATAAAAAGCGCGGCGGTCGTCGCGATCGGTCGGCGTTCGATTAGTTTCCCCAGTCGTCGGAGCCGTCGCGATACACGTAGCCCCGCTCGCCGTTATACTTGACCATCGCCTTGCCTTTTCGGAACGCCCACGCGTCCTCGTAGATAAACGGAATAACCGTTTCGCCTTGTCTATCGATGTAGCCGTACAGATCGTCCCTTCGTACGCTCGCCAAGCCCTCGCTAAAAACGCCGGCGTCTTTATAGACGATAGGAATCACTTCGACGCCGGCGGTGTCGATGAAGCCAAATAGTTCGCCTTTCTCGACGAGCGCCAATCCGTTGGTGAATGTGGGGCGACATCCCGCCTTGTCTTTTTCGAGCATCGGCGGACCGATTCGGTCGTAACGGAATTCGGTCACCGGTTCGCCTCGCTTATTGATCAAGCCGTAGTGTCTCCCTTCCGAGACCACCGCGACGCCGTGCTTGAAGCACCAGGCGCGCAAATACATCGTGGGAATTTGCAACTCGCCGTCGTCGTTCACGTATCCGTAGTACACGCCCTCTTTCACCAGCGCCATACCCTCGCTGAAGTCGTACGCCTTCTCAAAACGGAGATCGACCACCTCCGCGCCGGTCACGTCCACGAAACCGTAGCGGTCGTTCTTCATCACCACCGCGACGCCGCTATGAAAATGGCCGGCGTAGTCGTAGTCCAACGGCACGACGACTTCGCGTCGCTCGTTGATGAATCCCCATTTCCCGTCGTCCATAACGCGCGCCAAACCGTCGTAGTATTTAAGCGGAACGCGAACTTCGTCCCGCCGCTGCCCGACGATCCGGACCTCGTTGTCGTACACGGTTGGGCCGCATCCCGTAAACGGTATAGAGAGTAGTAGTAGCGTGGCGAACGTCGCTATTGGTAGCCGCATAATCGGTCGTAAGATTTCGTGATTACGATAGATTAGAAATCCGTTTTCAATAATAAACTAATTTTTTTCGGCTATCGCAATCGCAATATACGCGACGCCCCGTCGTTCCGAGTCGCGCGACGTTCCGATAGTGCCCGTGTTTTCGTATATTACAAGTTTTGTGAACTTACGGTAATTAAGCGTAATGACGGACTACGAAGCGGTCATCGGACTCGAGATCCACGCGCAGTTAAAAACCGAGAGCAAACTCTTCTGCGGATGCGACGCCTCCTACGGCGCCGAACCGAACGCGAACGCGTGCCCCGTCTGTCTGGGACATCCCGGCGCGTTGCCCGTCCTCAACGAGCGCGCCGTCGAGTTCGCCGCGCTTCTCGGTATGGCGATCGAGAGTCGCGTTAATCCCGTCTCGATCTTCGCGCGTAAAAACTACTTCTATCCCGATCTCCCCAAGGGCTACCAAATTTCCCAATTCGATAAACCCATATGCACGGGCGGACGAATAGCCCTGACGCGCGCCGACGGCGTCGCGCGCGAGATCGGCGTGACGCGCGCGCATATGGAGGAGGACGCGGGCAAATCGATCCATGACCGGAGCGACGCCACCTTGGTTGACGTCAACCGTTGCGGCGTGCCGTTGATCGAGATTGTGAGCGAGCCGGACTTGCGAACCGCCGAAGAGGCGCGCCTCTACGTCGAGAAGATCCGACAAATCGTGCGCTATTTGCGTATCTGCGACGGGAACATGGAGGAGGGATCGCTTCGGTGCGACGCGAACGTCTCCGTCCGTCCGCAAGGCGAAACCGAGCTCGGCGTGAAAACCGAGATCAAAAACATGAACTCCTTCAAGAGCGTCGAGCGCGCGGTCGAGTTCGAGATCGAGCGACAAATCGATTTGATCGAGGACGGCGGCGAGGTTACGCAACAAACGCTCCTCTGGGACGCCGACCGCAACGTCGCCGTTCCGATGCGCGGTAAAGAAAGCGCGCACGACTACCGCTATTTCCCCGAGCCGGATCTCCCTCCCGTCGCGTTGTCGGAGGAGCGGTTGGCGGAAATCCGAACGCGCTTGCCCGAGCTTCCCGACGCCAAGCGCGAGCGTTTCGTTTCCGACTACGGCCTACCCGATTACGACGCCGACGTCCTTTCGCAAAGCCGCGACGTCGCCGAGTATTTCGAGCGCGTCGCGAACGCCTCCGGCGACGCGAAGGCGGCGAGCAACTGGACGATGGGCGAAGTCGCCCGCGAAATCCGCGAACGGAAAATCGAGATCGCCGAGTTTCTCCTCTCCCCGGAGCGGCTCGCCGAAATTATCGCGCTTGTTAAAGACAATGTCGTCAGCGCGACGGCGGCGAAAGAAGTGTTCGTCGCGGCGCTCGAGGAGGACAAGTCGCCGAAGACGATCGTCGAAGAGCGAAACCTCGGACAGATTTCCGACGCGTCCGAACTCGACGAGATGATCGATCAAATATTAAAGGAACACACCGTCGCCGTCGAGGAATACCTCGCGGGCAAGGAGAAGGCGATCGGATTCCTTGTCGGACAAGCCATGCGGCTTTCGAGAGGCAAAGCCAACCCGCAACTTCTCAACAAATCGCTTCGGCAAAAACTCGAGTCGATGAAGTAGCCGATTATTCTTTTTGATTTAGAGGATCCGCCGTGAACTGGAAAAACATGCTTCGCCGATTCGTCGGCATCAAAACGGAAGAGGAACTCAACCGCCCCCCGAAGGAACCGAAAGAACGCGCGATCGATTTTGCGAAGTCGTTGCTGTTCGCGGGCGTCGCGGCGTTGTTCATCATCACCTTCCTCGTTCAGAACACGCGCATCCCGACGGGTTCGATGGAGGACACGATTCTCGTCGGCGACTTCGTGTTGGTGAACAAGTTCGTTTACGGCGCCTCGTCTCCGCGCTACATCCCGTTCACGGAAGTCGCGCTCCCCTACTTCACCCTGCCCGGCTTCGCCGATCCCGAACGCGGCGATATCGTCGTCTTCGAGTATCCGGGCGACCGCGACGAATTCGAGCCGAAGCAACTCAACGTCAATTACGTGAAGCGCCTCGTGGGAATGCCCGGCGACACGATCGTCATTCGCGACAAAGTGGTCTTCGTAAACGGCGAAGAGGCGCCGATCCCGCCCTACGTGAAATACCTCTCGCCGAAACCGCACTACCGCCACGACCCGCGCCTCTTTCCGCGCGGCTCGAAGTGGAACGAGGACAACTACGGTCCGCTTGTGATTCCGAAGAAGGGCGACACGCTTCGTTTGGATTCGCGGACCGCCTACGGTTGGAAGACGATCATCGATCGCGAACTCGGCGAGCCCGCCGTCTCCATCCAAAACGGCGTCGTGCGAATCAACGGCAAACCCGCCGACCGCTACGTCTTCAAAAAGGACTACTACTTCTTTATGGGGGATAATCGCGACGACAGTATGGACAGTCGGTTCTGGGGACCCGCGCCCGACGATCTCGTCGTCGGCAAAGCGTTCATCGTGCTGTTCTCGTGGGATCGCGACATCCCGTTCACGCAACCGCTGGCGCTACTCGGCTCCATCCGCTTGGAGCGGGTGTTGAAGCTTATCGATTAACCGACTATTGTAGCAAAGCGTCCGGCGATATCTCCGCGAGCGACGCGACGACGCGCCCCTCGGCGTTCGGCAATCCCTCGGGGGTTCCGATACCGACGAACTTCATCCCCGCCGCCTTCGCCGCCTCGATCCCCGCCTCGGCGTCCTCGATCACAACGCATTGCGACGGCGTCAATCCGACGCGCTCCGCCGCTTTAAGAAACACTTCGGGGTCGGGCTTCGAGCGTTCGATCTCCGTACCGTCCACGATCGCGTCGAGCATATCCTCGATTCCGATTTGCGCGACGATGGTTCGCGCGTTCTTGCTCGACGAGGCGACGGCGATCTTGACGCCGCGCTCGCCCAACGCCGTCAACATTTCGCGCGCGCCGGGCAGAGTCGAATCGGGAGTAAGGTCCTTCAAGAGCTCGCGGTAGTAGGCGTTCTTGCGATCGGTGAGCGCCGACTTTTTCTCCTCGGGAACCTCGACGCCCGCCTCCTCGAGGATGATGTTCAAACTCTCCAAGCGACTCACGCCGCGCAAGCGGTGGTTCACTTTCCGATCGAACGCGATCCCCTCCTCTTCGGTCATCTTCTTCCACGACCGATAGTGGTACTCGTCGGTGGAAACGAGCACGCCGTCTAAGTCGAATAGCGCTCCTTGTAATAGCATACTTATCCTTTTATCGAAAATGTTTCCGTTTGCTTTGGTTTAATCGTTCGCACTTCGTCGAAGACGGCGACCTCGACGGGGTCGTCGCCTCGGTTTTCAATCTTCGCCTCCTCGGCGGTCGCCTCGAACGTGAGGGAGGCGCCGCGAAACATAATCGGTAGCTTCACGCGCGCGACGTTCTTCGGGAACCTCGGCCGGAAGGTCGGGCGCTCCGACTCGATCGGCGAGCGCATTCCCGCGAAGCCGTAGGCGACGATCATCCACACGGCGCCCGCGCCGGCAATGTGCACGCCCTGCTCCGCCCCGCCGTCGAGATCGATCGTCGAAGCGCGCTTCCAGAAATTCCACGCGTCCTCCTCGTAGCCGAGCCAATTAGCGACGATCGCGTGCACGCCCGCCGAGAGCGACGAGTCGTGCGTGGTGAGGGGAACGTAGTAGTCGTAGGCGCGTCGGATTTCCTCCTCGCTATAGCGCGACGGGAAGAGAAACATCCCCATCAACACGTCGGCTTGCTTGAGACATTTGGTTCGATAGATCCGCTCTTGCGAAACTTGCGCGGCGAACGGTTTGTCGCGGTTCTTCCAAAGGAGGTCGAATTGCGGATCGGGCAGGCGATCGAATCCCTCGCACTGAAGGTGAAGGCCGTCCGCGCGTTTTAGCGTTTCGAGTTCGCGGCTCACGCGCTCGAACTCTTTGACTTCCTCCGCGCTCGCGCCCCCCTTCTCCCCGACGCGCGCGGCTATTTGCATCGCGTAGGCGACGATCAGGTTCGTATAGAAATTATTATCGACGATCGGCTTGTATTCGTCGGGCCCCATCACGCCGAGGATGCTCGGTTTGTCGTCGCCTTCGAGATAATCGATCCTCTCCAACCAGTAGCGCGCCGTCTCGACGATCGTCTCGGCGGCTTCGGTCGCGGGGTAGTCGTCCTCTCCCGTCGCGGCGGCGTAGTATTGAAATCCGAACACGACGTCGGCGGTGACGTGCGTTTCGTGGTCGGCGTAGTGCCAGTTGGGGCACATTTCCAGCCCGCGCGGATCGCTCTCCCACGGGAAGCGCGCGCCGTTGTAGCCGTATTGTTTCGCGTTTTGCTTGGCGCCCGCCAACGCTCGGACGCGGAAATCCACGAGCGTTTTCGCCCGCTTCGGATCGACGTGCGCGTAGAACGGGAGAAGATAGACTTCCGTGTCCCAGAAGAAGCGCCCCCAATAGGCGTCGCCCGCGTAGCCCTTCGCGTCGATTGCCACGCGCGGATCGTCCTCGACGTGCGCGCGCAACAAGTGATAGATCGAGAGGCGCGTCGCTAATTGGGACTTCTCGTCGTCGGCGTCGATCTCGACGTCCGCCGCTTCCCACCGCGCCTTCCAGACGGCGGCGTGCTCTTCAAACAACTCGTCGTACGTCGCGGCTTCGATTTCGGCGAGCGCGTCGAGCGCCGAGAGATCGTCGAGATCGCGACTCGTCGAAACCGCCGAACGCTTCTCGAAGACGAATGTCTCGCCCGGCCGAAGCTCGAACTCCCCCTCCAGCTCAGCCCGTCTCGAGGATTCCCGTCGCCGCCAGTCGCCGCCTTCGACGAACAGTTTCGCGACGATCGAGACGTCCTCGTTTAGGTCGGTCGTCGCCTTGCACTCGATCGAATGATCGCGCTTGATCGCCAAGGCGATATGCTCGAAATGGTTGTAGCCGTTGGTGCGCACGTCCGCGTCCACGCCTGAGACGAGCCGCAACGTCGCCTTGGCGTCGGAGGTCATCGTCATTCGTTGCGCGACGATTTTCTTCCGCGCTCCGCTCGCGAACCGCTCGAACGTCGTCCTCACCGCGGCGCCGCTCTCGGTCTTCCATACGAACGAACGCTCGAGCGAGGCGACGTCCATCCGCAACGCTCGTCGATAATCCGAGACGCGGTTCGATTCCATCGAGAGCCGTTCGCCGTCAATCTCCGGCTCGACGCCGATAAACCGCGGCACATTCACAATCTCATGATTCAGCGTCGGGTGCTTTCCGTAAACGCCGGGAACGTAGGCGCCCCACTTCGATTTCTGTCGGCGGAATTTCTCGGCGGTGACGTTGGCGGGCATCCGCATGAAATCGAGGTTTTGCGGATCGTCCTCGAGCGCCTCTTCGAGCGAGCTCCTTACGTGCAGGTATCCGCTCCCGAGCGTCGCCATTCCCTCGAAGGCGAGATTCGTTCGGGTCGAGAATTCGTTTTCAACAATCGTCCAATCGGCGCGCGTCGCGTCGTTCATAAGTACTCCGGATGATGATGCCCTCGGTTAACCGAACAGTTCGGTGATCGCCTCGATCTTTCCAAGCGGCGCGGCGGCTTGCACGCCGGCGACCTCCGTCTTAACGCGGTCGTAGGTTTCCTTCGCGATGGCGACGCCCTCGCGGAAGCCCTCCTCCTTCGTGTTCGCCTTTCGCATTCTATCCATTATCTCGGACGGAACGCTCGCGCCGGGCACTTCGTTGTTCATAAACTCGGCGTTGCGGTACGATACGAGGGGCCAAATGCCGCAAACAAGCGGGATGCGCATATGCTCGATGCGTCGCACAAAGTTCTCAAGGATACGTAAGTCGAAGACGGGTTGCGTGATCATATACTCGGCGCCCGCTTCGATCTTCCAATCAAGCCGACGTATTTCCTCGTCGAGGTTGATGGCGCCGGGGTTAACGCCCACGCCGATCGAGAAGCCCGTCGGATCGCCGATCGGATTCGACGCGATGTCGAGCCCGTTGTTCAAGCGAGTAAGGAGGTTCGTCAACCCGATCGAGTCCACGTCGAAAACGGCGGTGGCGTCGGGGTAGTTGCCGAGCTTCGGCGGATCGCCGGTGACGGCGAGGATATTGCGGATACCGAGCGCCCAGGCGCCGAGCAAATCCGATTGCATCCCGATCACGTTACGATCCCGACAGGCGAAGTGCAGCACCGTCTCGACGCCGACGTCGCGTTGTATGAGCACCGCCAACGCGGCGGCGGACATCCGAGCCGAAGCGCGGGGACCGTCGGGAATGTTGATTCCGTCCACCCCGAAATAGAACAACTTTTTCGCCTTCTCGATCGTCTTCGTCGCCGAGACGCCGCGCGGAGAGACCAACTCGACGAGACGAACGAAGTCGCCGCGTACGAGTTTGTTCGCCAGTCGCGATTTCTCGCTCTTCTCGTAGGCGCGCACGTCGGGCGCGGTTTTCGTCGAAGCGTCGCTTTCGGTTTTTATTTCGAAACGCCGTTGCGGCGATATGGCTTGTAGCGCTCGTCTCGAGGCGCGGATGTGCGTCGGGTTGGTGCCGCAGCATCCGCCGACGACCGCGGCGCCCGTTTGCACAAACCGCTTGGCGTACTCGGCGATGTATTCCGGCGACGCCATATAGATATTTCGTCCGCCGATACTTTGCGGATAGCCCGCGTTCGGTTGCACGGATACGCGTTGGGTTGTGAGCCCTTTGAGTTTCTCGAGCGCGTCCAACATCGCCTTGGGACCGACGCTACAATTGAAGCCGATCACGTCCACGTTGAAATCGTTCGTCGCCTCGACGAAGCGCTCGATGGGCGCGCCGCTCAAGAGCGTTCCCTCCTCGTTCGTGGAGATCTGCGCGACGGTGGGAATATCCGGCGCCACCTCCTTCACGGCTCGGAGCGCCTGCACCAGCTCTTTGACGAGCAGAAACGTCTCGAAGACGATGATGTCCACGCCTCCCTCGACGAGCGCGGAGATTTGCTCCTTGAACGCGTCCTTCGCCTCGTCGAGCGAGACGCGCCCCAACGGTTCGATCTGAATGCCGAGCGGTCCGACGGCGCCGGCGACGAACGCGCGATCGCCCGCCGCGCTCCGCGCCAATTTCGCGCCCGAGAGGTTGATGTCCTTTACCTTATCGGCGAGACCGTGCGGCGCCAGCTTGAAACTGTTCGCGCCGAACGTGTTCGTCTCCACCACGTCGGCGCCCGCGTCCAGATACTCGCGGTGGACTTCCGCGACGAGGTCGGGATTGTGGAGGTTCAGCTCGTCGAAACACTTATTGATGAACACGCCCTTCTCATAAAGATACGTGCCCGTGCCGCCGTCGAAGAGGACGACGTTTTCGGAAAGTCGTTCGCGGAAGTCGCTCATTCTTCTCGATATCCGGATTATTTCAACAGCAACATTTTCTTAACGGCGGATTGTTCTCCGACCGTCAGTCGATAGAAATAGACGCCGCCCGCGAGGTCTCTCGCGTCGAACGTCCGCCGGTGTTCGCCCGCGTCGAGTGTTCCGTCGGCGAGCGTCGCGACCTCTCGCCCCAAGGCGTCGAAGATTTTCAGCGTCGTCGCGGCGCGCTCGGGCGTCGAGAAACGAATGGTCGTCACGGGATTGAACGGATTCGGATAATTCTGTCGGAGCGCGAAATCCGTCGGCGTCTCAACGCGCGCGCTCTCCCGAACGCCGACGGGCGCGGGCAATCCATAGGCGCGAAGATTGTCGAACATTACGTCGCCGACGCATGTGTCGCCCGAGGCGGCGTCGTCGGTGATGACGTAGAATAATATCTTCGTAACGCTCGCGGGGAAGTGAAACGCCGACCCGAGGGATGAGATCGTTCCCGTAATCGTCTTCCACCCGGCGTTCGTGTCGATTCGCTCCACGCTCGTCAAGTATTCGTCGCCCTTCGCGTCGGTGATTCCGATGCGAAACGCGTGCGTGCCGCCGTTGGAGAGAAAGTCGAACGCGACCGTGTCGGGGTCGCCGAATAGCGTGTAGTCGCCGATAAGCTCGACTCGGTGCGCGTTGAGCGAGATGTAGTCGTATTCATAGTGGTAGAGCATCGCCGTCGAACCTTCCGTCGCGTTCGTATCGACGAAGGCGTGGAAGGACGTCGAATCGAGATTGGCGACGACAAAGTCAAAGCGAGAGTCGTCGTCGAACGGTTCGAGCACAAGCGTCTCGAAGCGATCGATCACCTCGATGTGGCGCGTGTAATCGACGCCGTCGAACGTCGCCGTGAGCGTTCCGCCGCCGACCGCGGCGCCCGTGAGTAAGCCGTCCGCGTCAACGGTCGCCTCGGATCCGCTAAAACTCCAAGAGGCGGCTCGCGGATCGATCGACGTCTCGACGCCGTTTTGCGCGTACCCCTTCAACTGCATCGGCACGGCTTGGCCGACGACGATCGTGTCCGTGTCGGGTATGAACTCGGCGCTATCGAGCGCGGGGAGCTCCGTCAGGGGAACGATATAGCGCGGTTGGTCGAAGACGGTGGCGGGAACTTTGCCGTCGGCGTTCGCGTGAAAGCCGACCGTCTCCCCGTCCATCGAAACTATTTTAACAAACGGCGCGCCGTGCGCCACTTCCACGCTTCTTACGTATTCTTTCCGCCACACCGCCGTGACGGTGTCGGCGCCGTTCGAGTATCTATTTATATATGTTCCGTTGATAACGCCGTGATCGACCAACACTTTGTCTCCGACGAACGAGGTCAGCGTTTTCACCGCGCCGTACGCCCGTTTGGGAGTAAAGTCGTGGTTGATGATCCCAAAATTCATCTCGTTGTAACTCGCGTCCGTGCCGTCGTTCCGGAAGTCGTAGTAGATGATGTATTTCAATTGGTCGTACCAATCCCCGACGAGATAGACGCGCGTTAAGAATTCCGCCTGCTCCTCCTCGTCGATCCAGGGCCAGCCCGTATGGGTGGGTAATCCCGTCTCGGTGATGTAGAACGGCATCTCGGTTCCCGCGATCGACGCGGCGGTGTTGACGAAGTGCGTGATGTAATCCTCGGGACCGTTCTCGAACCGATAGACGTGGAAGCTCACGGCGTCCATATAGTCGCCGCCGCCCAAATCGAAAACGCTCGTGATGTAGGTGTCCCATTGGATTTGCGGCGGCGGATCGCCCTCCAACGGCGACGTAGAGCACCCCAGCACGACGACCGAGGAGTCGGCGGCTTTGATGGCGGGATAGGCGACCTTGATCATCTCGACGTATTCGTCCGCGCCCGGCGTCGGTTGCCAGAAGATGTCGAGATTCGGCTCGTTCCACATCTCGAAATATTTTATTCCCATCGGCGCGAAATGCTCGACCATCGCGACGCAGTAGTCGGCGTAGGCGTGACGGTTTGCGGAATCCACCACCTCGGCGTTGGTGCCGGATGCGTAGAGCGGGTTGTTGTAGTCGAGAAGCATCATCACCTCGATGCCGCGCTTGTACGCCTCCTCGACGAAGAAATCGTTCTGCGGCGGAAAGGTATAGACCCCCTTCGTCGTCTCGACGTATTCCCAGTAGCATTCGTCGCGGATAATTTGCGCGCCCAAGGCGACGAGGGAGTCGAGCTCGCGGATCACGCTTGCGGAATCCTTATCCGCGCGCACATGCCATTGCCCGTAGTGCGTCTGCATACCGAAATACGGTTCGGCACGTTGCGCCGAAATTGCCGCGGCGAACGCCGATACTATAGCGATAATCATAAAAAACCGACTCATTATTCTCACCTTCTCGGTTGGTTTGAAATAGACTCGAAAATTTACGTAAGATACTCGTTCGCGACTTACCGAGTCAAGTAATTATTTGGGAACGCTCGCCGGCGGAGGCGGCTTATCTCGCGTCGTATCGCTTGCGCAACTCCATACGCAACGGTTTCCCCATTTCGTTACGGATCGCGCCGCGGATGTGATAAATTCGTTTCGGCACTTGGTAATCGGCGAGTCGTTCGCGGAGTTGTTCTCGAATCGCTTTGGCGTCGAACCGCGCGCCGTCGGCTACTCTTGTCGCGAGGCACACCGCCTCGCCCCATTCGGGATCGGAGGCGCCGAAGGCGACGGCGTCGGCGATCTCGTCGAGTTCCATCGCCGCGCGTTCGACCGTCTCGGGATCGACGTTCTCGCCGCCCGTGACGATTCCCCCGTCGATCCGCCCTTCTATATATATGTAGCCGTCTTCGTCGATCCGTCCGTAATCGCCCGTACGAAACGCGCCCTTTACGAATTTCCGCATCGTCTCCTTCTCGTCGAGGTAGTATCCCTTCGCGACGGTCGGCGAGGCGACGACGATCTCCCCCTCGCCGTTGGAAGGGGCGCCGTTATCGTTGATCGTCGAGATCGACACGCTCGGTAGCGGCTTACCGACCGAGCCGGGTTTGCGCGTCGCGTCCTCGGCGTCGAGCGCGGCGACGAACGCGGTCGTCTCGGTGGCGCCGTACACGACGACGGGCTGCCATCCCTTGTCGGCGGCTCGTTTAATAAGTTCCGGATCGGCTCCACCGCCGCCCACCAGCGTCGCTCGATGTTTCGCGCCCGGCTCGACCCGCTCGTCCATTAAGCGTTTTAGTTGCGTCGGGGTGATCGAAACGATCGTGGTCGCCGCCGCGTTTAACGCCGCCTCCAAGGACATCGTGTCGTACCCCGTCGCCAACACAACCGAGGAACCGAAACGCACGGCGCGCGCGAGTATCATAAACCCGCCGATGTGGTAGATCGGAAGCGAGAGCGTCCATCGATCCGACGAACTCAACCCAAGCGCGTTGCCCGCGATAGCGGCGGAATCGCTCAGCCGCCGATACGTGTGCGCGACGGCTTTGGCGCGTCCGCCCGACCCGGAGGTAAACAGCAATACCGCCGTGTCGTCCGCGCCGACGACTTGCTCGCCCGGCATTTGCATCCGACTCATCGGCGCGCCGAGCGTGGTGAGCGGAATAACCTCGTCGTACATATCCTCAAACGGTAGGCGGCGGTCGCCGAGCCAAATCACAAAGTTCGCGTCAATACGTCGGACGGCGTCGCGGAGCTCCTTCGCCGTCTGTCGGATGTGGAGCGGCGCGGGCACGGCGCGCAACCGCCAGAGGGCGAATATTGCCGTCACGGTTTCGAGCGGACAATCGGAAAGCACCGCGCAACGGTCGCCCGGTTTAATTCCCTCGCGGTAGAGCGCGTTCGCCGTAAGATCGACCGCTTCGCGAAAGCCCTCGTAGGTGGCGCGGTAATAGCCGTCCACGCCGCGCGTTAGCGTCGCGGAGTAGTAATCTCTTAGATAAGTTGTGTGTAAACCGGAGATCTGGGATTCGCTAAAGAGAAACGCGTACGCTTGGGGGGAGCGCGCCGCGGTTTCCGCCAGCCAATTATCCATCGTATTCATAGCGCTAAAGTACGAAATTTCGCGCGTCTATCCTTCCTCTCTCGATTGTGAGATCCTCGGGACGCTCTTCGGGCGGAAGGACGTTCTCGTAATCCAGTCCCGCCGCGAGCGCCGGATCCGAGACGCGCGCCGCCGCGATAATCGCCGCCCGGAATCCGACGGACGACTCGAACGCGTGCGTGACGACGGGATCGACGCCGGCGCGTTCGCACAATCGAATTAGCGCGACCGCGCGATCGACTCCGCCGACCAACGTCGGCTTAATCACAACCGCGTCGGTGAGGCGCGCCTCGATTATCCGCCGCGCCGTCTCGAACGACTTCGTCGATTCGTCCGAAGCGCATCGCGCCCCCGTCCTCGCTTTTATCTCGGGAAAATCTTCGGGATTGGCGGTCGGCTGCTCTACGTATTCGACACGCGCGAGATCGAGACGCCCCAGGCGATCTATCGCCTCGTCGCGCGTCCACATTCCGTTGGCGTCGAGCCGGAGCGTCGCTTCGGGCGCCGCAAACTTGACCGCCTCGATCCGCGCGGCGTCCTCTTCCGCGCTCGAGCCGAGCTTACATTTGATCGTGCGGATTCCTCTTTCGAGGATCCTCCTCGCCGAGCGACTCGCCTCCTCCGCCGACGACAACCCAATCAATCCGTTGACGGGAACGCGGTCGCGTCTCGGTTCGCCCAACGGCGCTTCGGCGCATCCGCTATCCCCGCGGTTCCCAAGCGCGAGCGCCGCCTGCGCTAATCCCGCGCGCGCCGCGGGCGTCCCCTCGAACTGAGCGAGCGCGTCCCTCAATTCGTCGAGCGTTTGGAACGGCGAAGAAATTCTCAAAGAAGTTTTCGCCCTCTCCAACGCGGCGACGGTTTCGGGCAAGGTTTCCGTTCCAATTTCCGGAAGCGGCGCCGCGTCTCCTTCGGAAACGTTCTCCGCGTCGTCGGCGATTCTCACAAGAACGCCCGCGCGTTCCTCGATCGCGCCTCTCGCGAAGCGAAGGGGAACGGGAAGATTGCGGCGGTAGGGTTTGAGTTCGATTCGGAGGCGCGTCATAGCGCGATGCCGATGGAGAGGAGCGCGCCGAACGCGAGCGAGAATTTCGCGGTCAGCTCCAACGTTCGGTTAAGCGGCGCGCCGCTGAGCGTGAAGAGCGAGGTGACGAGTTTATATGCGAACGGTAGCGTGAGGTACGGTAGGAAAATCCACGCGCTGATGTCGTAGGCGAAAAACATAATGAGGGGCACGAGGAACGACGCGCCGAGTAATCCGACATATTCGAACCGCGCGAATTTCTTCCCCCACAACACGACGAGCGTGTTCTTGCCCGCGCGCCGATCTTGCTCGACGTCGCGGTAGTTGTTGACGACGAGTATATTCGTCACCAGCGCTCCGACGGGCGCCGCCGCCAACGCCGAGAGCGCGGAGAATTCAAGCGCGTTGACGTAGTAGGTCCCCATCGTGCCGACAAATCCGAAGAAGAGAAGCACGAAAAGATCGCCCAGCCCGCGATACGCCAACGGGAACGGTCCAGCCGTATAGGCGGCGCCGGCGAGAATGGAGGCGACGCCGATCGCGAAAATCGGAAGGCCTCCGATATATATAAGGTAGCCGCCGACGAGGAACGCCGCGCCAAACGTGACGCCGACGGCGATCCTCATCGCCCGCTCGCTCACCAGTCCGTCGTTCATCGCGCGGCTCGGTCCGATTCTATCTTCGGCGTCGGCGCCGCGCAACTTGTCGTATAGGTCGTTCGTGAAGTTCGTACCAATTTGGATAAGAACGGCGCACACGGCGGCGGCGAGCGTCGGGAGGAGGTCAAACGCCCCCTCGGCGTACGCCAACGACGCGCCCACTACGACGGGCACGAACGCGGCAGGCAACGTTTTCGGACGGCTCGCAAGGAGCCAAGCGCGCGCGTTTTTCATATGTATCTTTTCGGTAATCGAGTATGTAAAAATATTTTATAGTAGATTGTTTTCCAAAACTTTTGGACGTTCGTTCCCATCAATTTTAATAAGCCATATTCCTATTATTTGTATTTTGAATTCGTGATGCTCACAATCGCTAATCTCACCAAAGACTACCCGACCGTTCGCGCGCTCGACCGACTCTCGCTCGAGGTTCCCGCGGGCGAGGTGTTCGGATTGCTGGGGCCCAACGGCGCGGGCAAGACCACCGCGTTAAGAATCGTTATGCGAATCATAGCGCCCACGAGCGGGGAGGTGCGCTTTAACGGCCCGCCTATCTCGCGCGGCGACCTCGATCGCGTCGGCTACCTGCCCGAAGAACGCGGGCTCTATCGGAACAGCGTTTCCCGCGACGCCGCAATCTACTTCGCCGAACTGAAGGGGCTCTCCTCAGCCCAAGCCGCCAAAAACGTCGATCGCGACTTTGAACGATTCGGCATGGGCGAAATCGCGGAAAAGAAAATCGGCGAGCTTTCCAAGGGCAATCAACAGAAGGTGCAGATCGTCGCCGCGCTGGCGCATGACCCCGACCTCGTTATCCTCGACGAACCGTTCTCGGGCTTTGACCCCGTCAACCAAGAGACGATCCTCGAGCTTACCCGCGAACTCGCCGCAAAAGGCAGAGCGATTCTCGTCTCCACGCATCAGATGGAGCTCGCCGAAGAGCTGTGCGATCGGATCGCGTTACTGAACCGAGGCGATGTGGCGTTGCGCGGAACTCCGAGCGAACTCCGTCGCCAAGGCAAGGCGACGCGCGTGCGCCTACGTTTGGCGGACCCCGCCGAGCGTCCCGACTTTCCCGACGCCGCCGAGGTTGAAACGCTCGACGACGAATTCCGGATTACGCTGAAGCCCGGCGTCGAACCGTCCGCGTTCATCCGCGCCGTTTCCGCGACGCGCGACGTGATCGAGTTCGCCGAGTCGGCGCCGACGCTACGACGCGTTTTCCTCGACGCGGTGAAGGGAGGCGACGATGAATAAGCGTAAGACGCTCGCCGTCGCCAAATGGGAATTCCTGCGGCAAGCGAAATCCAAGCAATTCATTCTGACGATGCTCGTCGTCCCCGCCGTCGTCGTCGCGAGCGTCGTGCTTCCGACGATGTTCGTCACGGACGGAGGAAAGGAGACGACGACGCTCGCGCTACTCGACGAGACCGGGCTACTTTTCGACGCAATGGCGCGCGAGCTCGGCGAAGACACCCCGGCAAAAGGCGCGCCCCGTTTCAAGATTCTCGACGCCGCCCGCTTGCCCGCCGATCGCTCCGCCCTTCTCGACTCCGCCGATCGCGCCCTTCTCGCCGGCCGCTACGACGCCGTAGTTCGAATTAGCCGCGCCGACGACTCCTCCTTCGCCTGCGAGTTTCGCTCCGCCGGCGCGCCCGCCGCGCGCACACTTTCGCGAGTCGAGACGGCGTTCAACGCCGCCCGCGTCGAGTTCCTCCTCTCACGATACGACGTCGATCCCTCGCTCGTGAACGACCTCGCCAAACGCGACCGCGTGCAAACCGTCACCGTCGAAAGCGAGGGCGCCGAGGAGTTCGATTTCAAAACGAAATTCTTCGCCGCTATGGCGGCGCACCTCGCTATGTTCTTCCTCGTCGTCTTCACCGCCCTACCGTTGGCGCGCGGACTCGGCGAGGAGAAGTCGAATCGGATCATCGAGATACTGTTCTCCAGTTGCGCGCCCGAGGAGTTGCTCTTCGGCAAGTTTATCGGTATGGCGGGGTTGGCGTTCGCGCAGTTTGGATTGTGGACGGCGCTGGCGATCGCCTTTCTCGGTCCCCAACTCGCCGTCGCGTTGCCGCTCGAGTCGCTCCCCGTCGCGGGCGCGTTCCTCGTCGGCGGCTACCTTTTTTATTCCGCCGTCTTCGTCGGCGTCGGCGCCTTGGCGGAAGACCAGCAGTCGTCGCAACAATACGCCGGTTACCTCACGTTGGCGTTAGTGTTCCCCGTCGTTCTGCTCGTCCCGATTATGCAAAACCCCGAGGGCGCCGTCTCGACAATTCTGTCGATCGTCCCCTTCACCGCCGGCTCGACGATGATGATCCGTTCGTTTGTCGCCGATCCGTCGATTGGTTGGATCCTCGCCTCGGGCGCGATGTTGGCGGCGTTCACCGTCGGCGCGTTATGGGCGTCTTCAAGGATTTTCGCCGTCGCTATGATGTCCGCCGGCTCTAAAATTACGATTACGACGATCAAGCGCGCGCTCACCGCGAGTCGGTCGTCGGAATCCGTTCGCCCCGAATGAGTCGCTTCGAACTCTCGGCGATCATAGCCGTTCTCCCCGTCGTCCTCTTCGCGATCGGCGCGCGGAGCTTCCCCTCCTTTGAGAAGATTCGCTTTCGCGACTCGGTCGTCGCCTCCGTCGTCGGCGCGTTGGGCGGCGGCGTCGTCGCCTCGATCGGGGCGGCGTGGCTCGGCGCCGCGTTGGCGCTATTCATCTTCGATAAGCAAGAGCTTTTTAGAAGCGAGGTGTTTTTCGCTTCGCCCGTCGCCGAGGAGGTCGCCAAGAGCGCGTTCATCGCGGCGCTGCTCTTCCTCGGGAAGAAACGTTCGTCGGTCGCGGGAACGATCGTCGGCGCGGCGGCGGGCGTCGGATTCGCGGCGGTCGAGAACTTCCTCTACTTCGTTTTCCAAACCTCGACGTTCGACTCGTGGCTGGAGCTGGTCGCGATCCGCTCGACGCTCACCGTCGGTATGCACGCCCTCTGCGGAGCCGTCTTCGGATCCTTCCTCGCGTTCGCAATGCGACAAGAAACGGCGGCCCGCGTTTTCTTTCCCGCGCTTGGTCTGTTCGTCGCGTTCTTAATTCACTTTGCGTGGAACTACGGCGTCGGAGCGGGGTCTAAAATCGGGACGGGCGTCGTCTTCTTCGTTATGGTGGTCGTCCTCTTCCGACAATTGTGGATCGTCTCGTTGAAACACGATCGTCGAACGATCTTGGAGGAAACCGCCGCCTTCGCCGAGTCGGGCGCTATCCCCGAGACCTATCCGCCACGCCTCGCCGCAATTAAACCGACACGGGGTTGGATCGACGAAAGCGCCCGCGCCGAATACCGCCGCGTCGCCATAGACGCCGCGCTTCTCAAGCGTAGGAGTCGGACGGCGTCCGCCAAGGGCGCCGCTAAACTCGACGCCCTTGTGGCGGAGAAACTCGACCGGCTCGCCGAACTCGGCAAAAACGCTCGGGAATGATTGCGTCTCGTCTCCGATATTTTAATATTAAAGCGTTATGAAATCCCGAACCCTCCGTCGCGTCGGAATCTACGGCGGCACGTTTGACCCGCCCCATATCGGGCACCTCCTCCTCGCGCTCTTAGCGCGGGAGGCGCGCGAACTCGACGAAGTCCTACTCATTCCAAGCGCCGTCTCTCCCTTCAAAACCGAGGAACGACACTCCTCCGTCGAAGACCGACTCGCGATGACCGAGCTCGCCGCCGAGGAGAACGACGGCTTGCATTGTTCGGATATCGAGATTCGCGCGGGCGGCGTCTCCTACACCGTCGATACGGTGAGGCGATTGGCGAACGAGTACGGCGAGATTGAGCTGATTATCGGGGACGATCAGTTGGCGGAGTTCCACAAATGGCGGGAACCGGAAACGATTCTCGAGTTGGCGACGGTCGTCTCGCTTCCGAGGAGAGGCGTCGTCTTCGATCGCGAGGCGAATCCGTACGTCGATCGCGCCGTGCGCCTCGACGCGCCTATCGTCGAGCTATCCTCGACCGCCGTTCGCGAGCGCGTCCGACGCGGCTTGCCGATTACGTTTTGGACGACCGACTCCGTTCGCGCCTACATCGAGAAGCGCGGCCTGTATCGTTAAAGTCGGCCGAGCGCCCGCTCGATATCCGCGAGCAAATCTTCGACGTCCTCGATCCCGACCGACATCCGCACGAGTCGATCCGTAATCCCGACCTTCTCCTTGAACTCCGGCGGCATCGTCTTGTGCGACATTTCCCACGGCAATCCGATTAAGCTTTCCACGCCGCCCAAGCTTTCCGCGACGACGAACAGCTCGAGCGAGTCGAGAAACCGCACGGCGGCGTCTTTATTCGCCAACTCGAACGAGATCATCCCGCCGTAACCGCGCGACTGCCGCTCCCCGATTTCCCTCCGAGGGTGATCGGGCAAACCGGGGTAGAGCGTTTTCTCGATCTTTGGTTGGTCGGCGATAAACTCGGCGATTTTCCTCGCGTTGGACTCGTGGCGTTCCATCCGAAGCGAGAGCGTCTTGATCGAGCGCAACGTGAGCCAACAATCGAACGCCGATGGTATCGCACCCGCCGAGGCGCGATGCGCCCAAAGAACGTTCGCGATCTCGTCGTCGTTCGTCGCCGCGGCGCCGCCCAGTAAATCGCTATGCCCGTTGAGATATTTCGTCGTGCTATGCAACGCGACGTCCGCGCCGAGGTCGAGCGGATTCTGCAGATAGGGCGTCGCGAAGGTGTTGTCCAACACGGTCAACACGCCGCGCGACTTCGCAAACTCGACGACGCGTCGGACGTCCGTGATCTCGAGCAGAGGATTCGACGGCGTCTCGAAAAAGATCATTTTCGCGTTGTCGGTCGTCGCCCGTTCGAGCGCCTCGTCGTCGTTGACGTCCGTCCACTCGATCTCGACGCCGGCGGGTTTCGAGACCGTTTCAAAATACCGATAGGCCCCGCCGTACACGTTCCGCGCCGCGACGATTCGCTCGCCGGGCTTCGCCAACTGCGCCACCGCCGCTATCGCCGCCATACCCGATCCGAACGACAACGCCCGCTTCGCGTTTTCCAACGCGGCGATGTTCTCCTCCAACGATCTTCGCGTCGGATTATCCAACCGACTGTACTCGTACTCGTTCATCTCCAACGCGGAGGGCTTCTCGTAGATACTCACCAGATAGGGCGGCGGAACGACCGCGCCCGTGTGAGGGTCGGGCTCCTGCCCGACGTGCAACGCTTTGGTGGAAAACTTCATCGTCGTCTCTCGGTTATTCGTTAAGAGAATACCCCCGCACGAACTCCTCGGCGGTCATCCGCTTTCTTCCCTCGGGTTGGATCTCCTCGACCGCGAGCGCCTTCTCGCCGCAACCGATCGTCAGAGAGCGCTTTGTCTCCTCGACTTCGCCGGGCGCAAGATCGTCGCGATCCTCGACGGCGGCTCGATACACTTTATACGACGTCCCCGATCTCTCGAAACGCGCGCCGGGCGCGGGCGATAAGCCGCGCACGAGATTTCGCACGTCCCGCGCGGGTTTCGTCCAGTCGATCACGCAATGCTCGCCGGTAATCTTCGGGGCGGGCGTGGCGAGCTCGTGGTTCTGTTCGAGAGGCGTCGCCGCTCCACGCTCGACGAGATCGACCGTATCGAGCGTCGCCTTCGCGCCGACGTCGGCGAGCTTGTCGTGAAGCGTCCCCAAGTCGTCGTCCTCGTCGATCGAGACGGCGCGCCGAAGAATCGTCGCGCCCGTGTCCACCTTCTTCGCGAGCGCGAACGTCGTTACGCCCGTCTCCCGCTCCCCGTTGATGAGCGCCCACTGCATCGGCGCGGCGCCGCGATACTTCGGCAGAAGCGATCCGTGCAAGTTGATGGATCCGAAGGGCGGCATAGCGAAGACTTCCGGCGGAAGGATGCGGAACGCCACGACGACGAACATATCCGCGTGAAAAGCGCGTAACTCGTCGAGGAATGTCTCGTCTTTGAGTCGTTCGGGTTGGAGAACGGGGATCCCTCGCTCTTCGGCGAATCGCTTGACGGCGGACGCCCGCGTCTTCCTGCCTCGCCCCGTCGGCTTATCCGGCGCGGTGACGACCGCCTTGACGACGTGCCGACTTTCGATTAACGTTTCGAGCGCGGGCAACGCGAACTCGGGCGTTCCGAAAAAAACAATATCCATATACTTTCTCTATCGCCGAGCCGCTCCGTCAAGCTACGCCGGCTCGGTCACCTCGTAGTGGACGTCAACTTTCCGGCGCTTGATCGCGTTGAGGGATTTCTTCAGCCGCCGCCGCGACTCGTCCTCTAAAAGATCGGTGAAGAAGACGCCGCGCAGATGGTCGTATTCGTGTTGGACGACGCGAGCCACGAAATCGTCGCGGGTGAGTTTTCTCGGTTGGAATTCCTCGTCGAGGTACTCGATCGTGATCCGCGTCGGACGCTCGACCTCGGCGCGCAAGCCGGGTAGAGAGAGACATCCCTCTTCATAGTAATCGGTCTCGTCGGAGCGTTCGACAATTTTCGGATTGATAAACACCGTCGGTTTCTCGTCCTCGTAGCCCTCGAGCGGAGATACGTCGATCACAAATATCGCGTCTCGCGAACCGACTTGATTCGCCGACAGCCCGACCCCCTCGCTTGCGCGCATCGTCTCGAACATATCGTCGATGAACTTTCGCGTCTTCTCGTCGAGCGATTCAACGTGTTTGGCTTTTCGTCGGAGTATTTCGTCGCCGTATAAGTTAACGGGTAGCGTCGCCATTGGTTTTTCGTCGTTTTTATTGCGTAATAAGCAAGGTACGGATTCTCGCGTATAATTTAAACAACAGATATCCGCGTGAGTTAGTTTCACCGAATGCGTACATTTCGTCGCTTAAGAAACACGGAGATCATCGATGAAGAAAATTGTGACGCTCGTATTGTTCGGCGCGACGCTCGCGTCGGCGCAAATCACCGTCGGCGGCAAGGCGGGGTTGAATTCCGCCGGATTCACTTCCGGATCGGGCGAATACATCGTGTCGGATCAGTTTGGCGTCAACGCGGGCGGCTTCCTCGTCTACGAACCGACGCCGATCTATGGCGCGGTACTCGAAGGGTCATACACACAGAAGGGCGCGCTCCTGAGGCCTAACTCGGGAAGCGCGAGCTTCGGCGTCCTCGACAAATCCGAGTGGACGCTCGAATACTTCGAGGTGGCGCTGACGGCGCGCGCCAAGCTCCCCGTCGTCGAGGAGAAGCTCTTCGCGTTGGCGTTCGCGGGTCCGACGCTCGGATTGCTCGTTGACGGGGTAAGGAACGACGAGTACGCCGACGGCTCGGAGAGCGAATCCTCAATCAAACACTTGACGAGCGCCGATTGGGGCCTCACGCTCGGCGGCGGTTTATCTATCCCCGCGGCGCAATCGGGCGTCGAGTTCTTCGTCGTCGGCGGCTACACCTACGCCTTCGCGGACATCGACGACGAGTCCGTCGCCTACGATTTCCGCAACGTCGTTTTCAACGTATCGGCGGGCGTCTCCTACTCGTTGCGCCGATAACGCGCCTCTCGCTTTTCGTTCATTTAAGATCAACCTCGCAATCGGCTCTCGCCCCGACGCGGCGCGGGCGCGACGACGTTCGCCCGTCAAAGCGCCTCCCGCGCCTTCGATCCGATTGGCGTCCCAACTTCAAGCGCTTATATTCTTTCCTAACTCGACACCCAACAACACGGAACCGATTATGGGTCTAATAGATTATACCGCCACCTACACCGATCAATACCAACTGGCGATGGCGCTCGCCTACTTCAAATCCCGCAAGCGAGAGGACCGCGCCGTGTTCGACTACTTCTTTCGGAAACCTCCGTTCGGCGGAGGATACGCGGTGTTCGCCGGATTGGAAAATCTAATCGACCTTCTCGAGGATTTCCGATTCGACGACGCCGACCTCGAGTATCTCGAGACGGTCGGTTTTCCGACCGAGTTCCTCGACTACCTGCGCGACTTTCGCTTTCGAGGCGACATGCGCTCCTCGGCGGAGGGCGACGTCGTGTTTCCGACGCGTCCGATACTGCAAATCGAGGCGACCATCGTCGAGGCGCAAATAGTGGAAACGGCGACGCTGAATCTCCTTAATTTCCAAACGCTCGTCGCCACCAAGGCGAGTCGGATGCGGGCGGCGGCGGGGGAACGCAAGCTCTCGGATTTCGGACTACGGCGCGCGCAAAGCGCCGGCGGCTATCATGCGAGTCGCGCCGCAATCATCGGCGGCTTCGACTCGACCAGCGACGTCCGCGCGGGACGCGATTTCGGCGTCGAGATCGCCGGAACGATGGCGCACTCGTTCGTGCAGAGCTTCGACGACGAGCTCGCCGCCTTTCGCGCCTTCGCCGAGGCGCGCGCCGACGATTGCGCGCTCCTCCTCGACACGTACGACACGCTCGAAAGCGGCTTGCCGAACGCGATCGTCGTCGGGAAAGAAATGGCGGAACGCGGCGAGAAACTCAAGGGCGTTCGGCTCGACAGCGGGGACCTCGCCTATCTCGCCAAACGTTGTCGCGCGGCGCTCGACGAAGCGGGGCTCGAGGAGGTCAACATCGCCGTCTCCAACCAACTCGACGAATACGTGATAAAAAGCTTGCTCGAACAAAACGCGCCGATCGACCTATTCGGCGTCGGGACGAAGCTCGCCGTCGGCGCGCCGGACGCGGCGTTGGACGGGGTTTATAAACTCGCCCGCTCGGGCGGCAATCCGCGCCTCAAGCTGTCCGAAACGACCGAAAAAATAACGCTCCCCAATCGCAAACAAGTCTATCGACTCTCCGACGAATCCGGCGATTGGATCGGCGCGGATCTCGTCGCGCTCGAGGACGAGAAATCGTTCTCGACGATGCGACACCCGTTCGACAGACGGAAGCGGATGAACGTGGCGAAGTATAAACGAGAACCCCAGCTCCGCGCGGCGATGACGAACGGCGAACGCGTCGTCGAACGCCGGACGGTGAAAGAGATTTCGGACTTCCGCGCGGAGCGTCTCGCGAAACTTCCCGACGAGTATCGGCGGTTCGACAATCCGCATATTTATAAGGTGGGCTTAAGCGACGGCCTTTATGAAGAACGAGACAAACTCATCGAACATTATAATCGCAAGGAATCATGAAAACGCTAATCGTAATAGACGCGCAAAACGATTTCATGCCGGGCGGCTCGCCGGAAGTCGAAGACGGCGACGCGATCGTGTCCGTAGTAAGCCGAATCCAAAGCCGGTTCGATCTTATCGTATGCACGCAAGACTGGCATCCGCCCGAACACGTCGGCTTCGCCTCGTATCACAAGGGTAAGAAACCGATGGATGTCGTCGAACTCGACGTGACTGAATAAATCCTATGACCCGACCATTGCGTCCAAGAGTCGAAGGGCGCGGAACTACACCACGACCTCGACACAAGTAAAGTCGAGGCGTTTTTCCGAAAAGGCGTCGATCCGAAAATCGACAGACACAGCGGTTTCTACGACAACGGTCATAAGCTGAGCTCGGGACTCGCGGGATAATTGCGCGAGAAGGGCGCGACAAGCGACGCGCTCGTTTAGGGGTTAATCGGGGGACGCCGCGAGACGCCCCCCGGAAAGGCGTCACTTCAACACGGTCATTTTCTTCGCCAATCGAAAATCGTCGGCGCGGAGCTCGTACACGTACACGCCCGAGGCGAGCGACGAAGCGTCGAACGCGACGACATGAACGCCGGGCGTCATCCGCCGATCGACCGGCGCGGCGACCAACTCGCCGAGAATCGAATAGACCCGCAAGGTTACCCGAGACGCGCGCGGCAACGCGAACTCGATCGAGGTGACGGGGTTGAAGGGATTAGGATAGTTCTGCCGTAGCGCGAAATCGGTCGGGATCCCCCGCTCGTCCACGTCCGACGCGGACACGGTGCGGAAGCCGAACGGCGTCGTATATCGACTCGTTCCGTACGAGTTCGTCGCCGCCACTCGCCAGAAATACACTTTGTTGTAATCGAGGTTGGTCAGCGTCGTCGTCGTGTCCTCTATTCCTTCGATCGTGTCGAGAATGGTCGCGTCGGTGAAGCCCATCGTCGCGGCGATCTGCACGTCGTAGCTTTCCGCGATCGGGTTGTCGCTCCACACCAGCTCGACCGAATTTGCGGGGAGGTCGATCGAGGCATGAATCGGCGAGAGTAGTTCGGGGCTCGCGGGAAACGCCGTCGTGAAGGATCGGGTCGTCGTCCAATCGCTCTCGCCGGCGGGGTTCTTCGATTTCACGCGCCAGTAGTAGGTCGTTTCACCTTGGAGATTTTCGATCGATAAGGTCGTGTCTCGATAGCCGTCGGCGTAGGCGATCAGCTCGTTGGCGAAGCCGGGCGCGGCGCCGGCTTGCGCGAAATACTCGGAGGCGCCGTCGGCGTAGCGCCACTCGAGCGCGAGATCGTCGGCGGCGTCGGTCGCGCCGTTCGCGGGCGAAACAAGCTCGGGCGCCGCGGGCGGTTCGATCGTCAAAATGTTCGAGGGGACGCTCTCGTTGTGGTTCCGATCGAGCGCCGTCGCGACGAATCGCTCGGTCGCGTTCGCCGTCGAGGGACCGACCGACAGCGTTTCCTCGCCCGTATAGTCGAAAAGGTTCGTCGCGTCGTCGAGATCGCCGGGCAGCGCGGGAACGTCGTCGAATTGGTAAATTGCGTAGTAGAACGCCGTGTCCCCGTCGGAGGCGGGCGTCGGCGCGTCCCATCTCATCGAGGCGACGGGGGCGCCGGCGTCGCGATCGAAGCGGAGGTTCGCGACGGCGTTCGGTGGATCGGTCTCGATCCAGTCCATCGGCTCGATCAGCGCGGGATAATGATAATGTCGGTTCCGCAGCGAGTCGAGCATTCCCTTCTGGTTGTCGAGGAATCCGACGAACGCGCGGAAGAACACGCTCCCTTGCACCTTGTCGTTCCGACGGTTCTCGTCGAGCTGCATCGGCAACTCGCTCGGCGACCAATCGCTTGAGACGATCCGATACGAACCGTGCCCGGCGTAGAGGTGTCGGCCGTAGTGGTCGGCGCTATCCGCCCAAAACCGCGAGAGCGCGTAGTAGTCCTGCCCCCCGCCGATCTCCCAGTACATCTGCGGATTCAGATAGTCGATCGAGCCGTCGCGCAACCACGCGATCGGGTCGCAGTAGATCACGTCGTAGTTGCTCCTGCCGATGATGCCCGAGGGAACGCCGTTCTTATAGATGCCCGGAGGCGAGACGCCGAACTTGACGTACGGCTTATACGCTTTCACGCTGTCGCGCACTTGCTTCATCAAAAGGTTGACGTTGTCGCGGCGCCAGTCGGCTTTGCTCGCGATGCCGCGGGGGTCGGCGTTAAACTCGTCGTCGTCGATCGAGTTCTGATCGTTAATCGCGCTCGGATAAAAGTAGTCGTCGAAGTGAACGCCGTCCACGTCGTAGCGCTTGACAACGTCCGCGACGATCGTCGCCACATAGTCGCGCACTTCGGGTATGCCCGGGTTAAGAACTTTCAGATCGCCGAACTGCAACACCCACTCGGGGTTTTCGTGGATTGGATGGGAGGAGGCGAGCGTGTGGCTCCCCGCGCTCACTTCGGCGCGATACGGGTTGAACCACGCGTGCAACTCCATCCCCCGCTTGTGCGCCTCTTCGACGGCGAAGGCGAGCGGGTCGTAATACGGCGAGGGGGCGGTTCCCGACGCGCCCGTAAGCCAATAGCTCCACGGCTCGTACGGCGAGTCGTAGTAGGCGTCGCACTCGGCGCGAACTTGAAAAACAATCGCGTTTATGTTTTCCCCCTTAAGTCGGTCGAAGAGGGAAACGAGATCGGCTTTCTGCTCGGCGGTCGATTCGAACCGCGTGTCGGGCCAATCGAGATTTACGACGGTGGCCACCCACACGCCGCGGAACTCTCTTTTCGGATGGTCGGTTTGCGCGACGAGATTCGCCGCGAGCGTGAAGAGGGCGCAAAGAACGATGACGCGATTACCCATAACGTCTCCCAATGTGACGCGCCGCCCCGCGAGTCGGACGAGGCGGCGCCGTGATTAAAAGTTATTTTACCAAAAGCATCTTGTCGGCGAAACGCTTGCCGTTGACGGAAAGAACGTAGAAATACGGTCCCGACGCGAGGCGAGATGCCTCGAAGCGGTACTCGTGCACGCCCGCGCGGAGTCGCTCGTTCGCCAACACCTCCACCTCGCGACCGAGCAGATCGTACACGGTTAATCGCGCGAGACCCGCTTCCGGCAAGGCGAAACGGATGGTCGTCGTCGGGTTGAACGGGTTAGGATAGTTCTGATCGAGCGCGTAGTCGGTCGGTAAACCGTCGGCGGATTCGACGACCTTCACGACCTTGAACCCGTTCCCGTCCGACCATTGGCTCTCGCCGTAGGCGTTCGAGGCGGCGACGCGCCAGAAGTACACTTCGCCGGGATCGAGATCTACGAGGGCGTACGTCGTATCGGATAGCCCGGTCGTATCAAGAAGTATTTGCTCGTCGCCGAAAGCGATGGAAGAGGCGATCCGCAATCGGTACGTCTCGGCTATCGGGTTCGACGCCCAAACGAGCGTCGTATCGGGCGAGACATCCATGGAGGCGTGCGCGGGCGAGATCAACTCGGGCGCGGCGGGGAACGCCGTCGTAAATGAGCGCGTCGGCGAATAGGCGCTTTCGCCCGAGGCGTTGCGCGAACGGGCGCGCCAATAGTAGGTCGTCTCGCCGTCGAGTTTCGGCGAGGCGTAGGCGGTGTCCTCGAGTCGATTTGCCGAATAGAGGGTCGCGTCGAAGGCGGTGTCTTCGGAAACGACGAGGTCGTACTCCGAGGCGCCCGGCGCGTAGTTCCACACGAAGATTAAGTCGTCGGTCGCGTCGTCGGCGAGATCGGCGGGGAAGGCGAGCGCGGGTACGACGGGCGGCGCCATTTCAATCTCGGCGCTCATCCCGCTCTCGTTGCCGCTCCGATCGAGCGCGGTAACGCCGTAATGATACGTTCCCGGCGCGGGGGCTTTGCGCGGCTTGGCAAACGCGTAGCCCGCGACCTGCGCGATG
>WJMR01000220.1 GCA_014727845.1 Ignavibacteriales bacterium | reverse complement strand
CGTCGATTCTCGACGCCTCCGACGCTACGTTTGTAATCGCGCAACCCAAGACGTGGACGGGCGCGACGGGCTCGGATTGGTTCAATTCGATGAATTGGACGCCGACGGGCGCGCCGACGCCCACCGACGCGGTAATCGTGCCGCCTACCTTAAACGATCCGCTTATCGACCAAACCGCCGAACTCGTCGCCGTCGCCGAGGCGACGATACAAAGCCAAGCCGCGCTCTCGATTTCCGACAAGCTCGGCGCTTTCGAGACCAACGGGGACGTGCGGATTTTCGGAACGCTCGAGGTTCTCGCGGGAGCGACGACCGACATTCTCCTTGGCGGTATGTGGGTCGATCAACCCGTCGCCGCCGGCGACGCGGGATTCGCGCCCGGCGCCTCGGAGGTGATCGTCAAAGACTCGAGCGCGCTCGCGGGCGGGTTCTACGATCTCACGCTCGACTCGAGCGCCGTCGCCCTCTCGACGGGGAACGTCGAAGTGGCGAACAAATTGCGGATACCTCACGGCGTTTTCGCGTTAAATCTTCTCGACACGTTGCTCGTCGAAAACGACGACTCCGCCGCCATCGAGGGCGCGGGACTCGTATTAGCGGGCACGATCGTTCGCGCAATAGCCGACGGCTCGACCGCGGCGTATCGGTTCGAGAGCGATTTTACGTTTATCCGATTCGACTCGGGCGGCGCCACGCCCGACTACCTCGCGCTTTCGACACTGCCCGGCGTCGATCCCGATTCGCTCAAGGGAGATATGGAGTGGGTGGAAGTCGAGGCGGAGCACGACGACGACAATAAAACGATGACCGTTCACGGCTTAACCGAAATCGGCGCGTGGACGTTCGGCTTCGAGGACGACGGCATGGGCAAAGCCGACGCGATCGCGGCGGGACGGATGATGCGTCGCGTCTATCGCGGAAGATCGGGGCGGAACGAGCCGACGCCGAAACAAAGCGGCGCGAACTCCGATGCGACGTTCAGCTTGACGTTGCGATACGACGTCGGCGAGATTCCGTTCGCCGACTCGATCGACGTTGATTTTTCCGATCTTAAACTCTACCGTCTCGAAGATCCCGTCGAGCTCGAGGAGACGCGCGAGGCGATCCCCGAACGATTCACGCTCGATAACGCCTACCCGAATCCGTTCAATCCCTCGACGACGATCCGCTACGTTCTTCCCGAACCCGCCGCCGTCGTCGTTACCGTATATGACGCGCTCGGTCGGCGCGTCGCCGTTCTTATGAACGAACGCCAAGACGCGGGGAAGCGAGAGGTCGTCTTCCGAGCGGAGAACCTCCCAAGCGGCGCGTATTTCATGGAGTTGCGAGCGCGATCCGAAAGCGGCGTGGAGGTCTTTCACGATACGAAGAAGGCGCTACTGCTGAAATAGGGGAGAGATATTTCTCAAAGATCGAGACGACGGTTTTCGGCGTTCGGCGCGGCATTTTTCGGCGCCATTCTGTTGCAACAAACGCCCCGATTTGGTACTTTGAGTATTCTTTGAATTCTCTCTTTCACGCGAGGACGCACGATGGCAGAACCGAAGGGAAAAATTGTACAGGTTATCGGTCCCGTCGTCGATATCCAGTTCGACGACGACCACCTTCCCGAGATACTAAACTCGATACGCATTCCGAGAACGACCGACGAGGGTGAAGAAAAAGACCTGATCGTCGAGACACAACAGCACTTGGGCGAGGACCGCGTTCGCGCCGTGGCGATGGACTCGACCGACGGCTTGACTCGCGGTATGGACGCCTTCGACACGGGGCAACCGATTACCGCGCCCGTCGGGCCCGAAACGCTCGGACGATTGGTGAACGTTATCGGCGAACCGATCGACAACAAGGGCGAGGTGAAGACCGAGAAGCGCTACCCGATCCACCGTCCCGCTCCGGAATTCAAAGACCAATCGACCTCGAAAGAGATGTTCGAGACGGGCATCAAAGTCGTCGATCTACTCGAGCCCTACGTAAAGGGCGGCAAGACGGGGCTCTTCGGCGGCGCCGGCGTCGGCAAGACGGTCGTCATT
>WJMR01000219.1 GCA_014727845.1 Ignavibacteriales bacterium | reverse complement strand
CGGAAAAATCCGACGAACCGAAAGCGGAAAAGTCCGACGACGCGAAAAACGACGACGCTAAAACTTCCGAGTAGTGTTTACTGATTATGGCGAATTTAACCGAATCGTTCAGAAACGTATTTAAGATCGAAGAGCTGCGCCAGCGGGTGCTGTTCACGCTCGGTCTGTTGTTGATTGTGCGCATTGGCGCGCACGTCACGTTGCCGGGCGTGGATTCCACGCTGCTCTCCGAGGCGATGGCGAACCAAACCTCGGACACGCTCTTCGGGATGTACGACCTGTTTGTCGGCGGCGCGTTCTCGAACGCGGCTATCTTCGCGCTCGGCATTATGCCCTACATCTCCGCCTCGATTATCATTCAGCTGATGGGCGCGGTGGTGCCGTATTTCCAGAAGCTGCAGCAAGAGGGCGAGGAAGGGCGCAAGAAGATCACGCAACTAACGCGCTACGGCACGCTGCTTATCTCCGCGATGCAGGCATGGGGCGTCACGATCCGTTTGAACAATATGGACGTCAACGGTTTGCCGATCGTGCCCGAGGCGATTGCGGGTATCGGGTGGACGGTTTCGACGGTGATTATCCTCACCGCCGGCACGGTGTTTATGATGTGGCTCGGCGAGCAGATCACCGAGCGGGGCATCGGCAACGGCATCTCGTTGATTATCTTTATCGGTATTATCAATCAATTGCCCTACGCGATGCTCGACGAGTATCGACTCCTCTCGACCGGGCAGCGTTCGCTCGTCGTCGAGATCGTGGTGATCGCTTTTATGGTGGCGGTCGTCGCCGGCGTGGTGTTGGTGACGCAGGGCACTCGACGCATACCCGTGCAATACGCCAAGCGGGTCGTCGGGCGGAAAGTTTTCGGCGGCGTGACGCAGTACATTCCGCTCCGCGTAAATACGGCGGGCGTTATGCCGATTATCTTCGCGCAGGCGATTATGTTCATCCCGAACACGTTCCTTTCGTTCGCGCCGGAAAACGAGTTCCTACAGTCGATCGCGGGCTACTTCCAATATACGTCGCCCGTGTATAGCGCGGTTTACGCGTTGATGATCGTCTTCTTTACGTATTTTTATACCGCGATCGCCTTCAATCCGAAGGAGGTGGCGAACAACATGAAGAAGCAGGGCGGGTTTATTCCCGGCATAAGACCCGGCAAGCATACGGCGGAATTTATCGACAATATTCTGACCAAGATTACGTTGCCCGGCTCCATCTTCTTGGCGTTGGTCGCCATTTTGCCCGCGTTCGTCTCCAATTTCGGAGTCTCGGGCAGGTTCGCGCAGTTCTTTGGCGGCACGAGTTTGCTGATTATCGTGGGCGTCGCCCTCGATACGCTCCAGCAGGTCGAGTCGCATTTATTGATGCGCCATTACGACGGGTTTATGAAATCCGGCAAGATGCGCGGCAGAAAGTAGCCCAAGCGGTTTGATCTCCGTTAAAACGAAACGGGAAATCGACTACATTCGGGAAAGCGCCCGAATAGTGGCGGAAACGCATGATCTAATGCGCCGCCACGCCAAGCCGGGCGTTTCGACGCTCGAGCTGGATATGATCGCCGAAGACTACATTCGCACGCGCGGAGGCGTTCCGGCGTTCAAGGGCTATAAGCAGCCGGGCACGCCGCCGTTTCCGGGCTCCATCTGCGCCTCGATCGACGAGGTAGTGGTGCACGGCATCCCGAGCAAACGCGAGCTGAAGGAAGGCGAAATTCTTTCGGTGGACGTCGGGGTCGAGAAGAACGGCTATTTCGGAGACGCGGCGACGTCGATCGCGATCGGCGAGATCTCCGAGGAAAAGCGTCGGCTGATGGAAACGACCGAGCGATCGCTGGAGTTGGCGATTGAAGCGGCGAAGGCGGGAGCGCGCGTCGGGGATATTTCCCACGCGGTGCAAAGCCACGTCGAGGCGAACGGCTTCTCGGTGGTTCGCGCGCTCTGCGGTCACGGCGTCGGCAAGCGGCTCCACGAGGATCCCTCGGTGCCGAATTACGGGAAACCGGGCGTCGGCAAACGATTGAAGGCGGGCGTGACGCTCGCGATCGAACCGATGGTGAACGTCGGCACGTACGACGTGGAAGTCGAGGAGGACGGGTGGACGGTCGTTACCGCGGATCGGAAACCCTCGGCGCATTACGAGCACACGGTGGTCGTCGGGGAAGGCGGCGCCGAGATTTTATCGATAGCGTAAGAGTATGGCGAAACAAGGACCGATAAAGATAGACGGCGAAATTATCGAGACGTTGCCCAACGCGAACTTCAAGGTGAAGCTCGACAACGGGCACGAAATACTGGCGCACATCTCCGGCAAAATGCGGATGCATTTCATCAAGATTTTGACCGGCGATCGCGTTTCGGTGGAGCTTTCCCCCTACGATCTAACGAAGGGTCGGATCGTTTACCGATACAAGTAGCGAGAGCGGTTGCGCCGATTAAGGCGATACGCCGATTAAGGCGATACGCCGATTAAGGCGATACGCCGCGAGAGGCGATACGCCGATAAACGGAATATTGACAATAGCGACGAAAAAGGTGACGGTATGAAAGTGCGCGCCTCGGTTAAAAAGATCTGCGCCCATTGCAAGGTTATCAAGCGCAAAGGCGTGGTTCGCGTGATATGTAAGAATCCGAAACATAAGCAACGACAAGGATAAGGAAAGGAGATCCACGCGTGGCGAGAATAGCGGGCGTAGATTTACCGAAGAACAAGAAGGTTTATTACGGACTGACGTACATTTTTGGCGTCGGACAGACGACCAGCGGAAAGATTCTGGAGCGTGCGAACGTCGATCCCGACAAGCGCGTTTCGGAGCTAACCGAGGAAGAGGTCGCCGGAATCCGTTCGATCATTCAATCGGACCATAAGGTCGAGGGCGCGCTCCGGAGCGAGGTGCAGCAAAACATCAAGCGCTTGATGGATATCGGGGGCTATCGCGGTTTGCGCCATCGTCGCGGATTGCCCGCGCACGGGCAGCGGACGCGGACGAACTCGCGGACGCGCAAGGGACGCAAGAAAACGGTCGCCGGAAAGAAGAAAGCCGTCGGCAAGAAGTAATTGATCGCGCGAGCCGATCGTGATCGCGCGAGCCGATCGCCGAGGCGATCGCCGAGGCGAAGCGACCCCGAGCGGGCGCGCCGAGCGCGACGGTTCCGAACATTTGCAATAAAAGGAGAACGCCGAAATGGCGAAGAGCAGACGCGTAAAGAAGAAAAACGCGGTGGACGCCAACGGCATCGCGTTTATTAAAGCGACGTTTAATAATGTGTTGGTTACGTTGACGGATATTTACGGGAACGCGATCTCGTGGTCGTCGGCGGGTCGGAACGGTTTCCGCGGTTCGCGGAAGAACACGCCGTTCGCCGCGCAGGTTACCGCCGAGAACGCGGCGAAAGAGGCGTACGATTTGGGCTTGCGACGCATCGAAGTGCGCGTTAAAGGTCCCGGGTCGGGTCGAGAGTCGGCGATCCGCGCGCTCCACGCGGCGGGTCTCGAAATCACGGCGATTAAGGACGTCACCCCCATCCCGCACAACGGATGCCGTCCGCCGAAAAAACGCAGAGTCTAAGAGGAGTAGAGAAGCCACATGGCGAGATACACCGAAGCTGTATGTAAACTTTGTCGGAGAGAACGTCAGAAACTTTTCCTGAAGGGGCAGAAATGCTTTTCGGGAAAATGCCCCGTCGAGAAGAAGAACTATCCGCCGGGCGACCACGGTCTGAGCCGACGTCAGAAGATTTCCGAATACGGCGTGCAGTTGCGCGAGAAGCAGAAAATCAAACGCTCCTACGGAATGCTCGAAACGCAGTTCCGCAACGCGTTCGCGAAAGCGAGCCGCCAGAAGGGCATCACGGGCGAGAACTTGATCCGCCTGCTCGAACGGCGCCTCGACAACGTCGTCCATCGCTTGGGCTTCGCGCCTTCGCGGAAGGCGGCGCGTCAGCTCGTGCTGCACCGTCACATCATGGTCAACGATCGGTTGGTGAACATCCCGTCGTTCCTGTTGAAGCCCGGCGACTCCATCCGGGTGAAGGACAAGAGCAAGAAGCTCGACGTCATACACGATTCGCTCAAGCGAGTAAAAGACAACCAGTATCCGTGGCTCAACGTCGATAAGGCGAAGCTCAGCGGCGAGTTCCTACAAGAACCCGAGCGCGCCGACGTGCCGTTGACCGCCAACGAGCAACTGGTCGTCGAGCTTTACTCGAAGTAATCGAGCCGGTCTCGAAGTATTTGTTAACCCTGAAACGGGAGCTTACATGAGCGTATCATATCTGAAAATGCCTGAAAGCGTCGTACTCGACGAGGCGACGTATAAGAACGACTACGGGAAGTTTACGCTGCAACCGCTCGAACGCGGCTACGGCGTGACGTTGGGGAACTCCTTGCGTCGTGTGCTGATTTCCTCGCTCCCCGGCTCGGCGATCGTCGCGGTTAAGTTTAACGACGTCGTCCACGAGTTCGCCACCATCGAGGGCGTCGTCGAGGACGCGACCGAGATCATTCTGAACTTAAAGCAGATCCGGCTGAAAACTCTTAGCAAGAAACCCAATAAGATCGACGCGTCCTTCGAAGGACCGACCGAACTGAAGGCGGGCGACTTGCAGAAATACTCGAACGAGATCGAAATCCTCAACCCCGACCAACACATCGCCACGTTGGAGAAGGGCGCCACGCTCGAAATGGAAGTTCGCATCGGGCGAGGCGTGGGATACGTAGCCGCCGAGGAGAATAAATCTCCCGACTACGGTATCGGCGTTATCCCGATTGATTCGATCTTTACGCCGATCGTCAACGTTAAGTTCGACGTCGAGAACGTGCGTATCGGCGATCGGAACGACTACGAGAAACTGACGCTCGAAGTCGAGACCGACGGTTCCATTACGCCCGACGACGCGTTGACGCAAGCCGCGAAAATTCTGCGCGATCATTTGCAACTCTTCATCAACCTCGACCTCGATCAGGAAGAGACGAAAGAGGAATCCGAGGAGGACGCCGAGAAGGAGCGCGTTCGGAAAATCTTAATGACGAGCGTGGACGATATGGAGCTGAGCGTCCGGGCGCACAACTGCCTGCGAGCCGCCAATATCAAGACGATTTCCGACTTGGTGAGCAAGGACGAAGCCGAGATGCTGAAGTATCGCAACTTTGGCCGCAAGTCGCTCGCCGAATTGCACGACGTGGTCGAGAGCTTGGGATTGGATTTCGGGCTCGACGTCGATAAATATCTTAAAGACGACAACGAATAGCCGAAACGGATTGAGAGTATGAGACACCGCAATAAATTCCGCAAGCTGGGCAGAACCGCCGCGCACCGTAGAGCCACGTTGCGCAATCTCGCCGCCGCGCTCATCGAGCATAAGCGAATCGAAACGACGCTCGCGAAAGCCAAAGAGTTGCGTACGTTCGTCGAACCGCTCGTGACCAAAGCGCGCGTTGGCGATTTGCATCGCCGACGGCTCGTGATGGACGCCCTCAAGAACAAAGAAGCGGCGAAGATCCTCTTCGGCGACGTCGTCGGAACCGTCGGCGACAGACCGGGCGGATACACGCGCGTCGTGAAGACGGGCTACCGCCGAGGCGACGCCGCGCAGATGGCGATTATCGAGTTCGTGGACTACAACGAGATCGCCAACGAGCGCGACGCCTCAAAGGAAGAGGCGAGAACGCAAGCGCGCGAGAAGCGACAGAAGGAAGAGGCGGAAGCCGCCGCGCAACAAGCCCCGACGGGAACCGAAGCGCCGCCGAAAGAGTAATCGCGACCTCGCGATAGTGTAATTACGTTGGAGCCGTTACCCGCGTGGCGACGGCTCTTTTTTTTATCCGCACGAATAGCGGAGCGGCGACAATGCCGGAACGCACGTTTGGAAAACCCAACTATCTGCTCTCGGCGCGGGACGCCGCCTCGCTTCCGAAGAACGCGCTTCCCGAGATCGCGCTCGCCGGCAGGTCGAACGTCGGGAAGTCCTCCTTCCTCAACGCCTTTTTCCGAGCGCCCGGCGTCGCCAAGGTTAGCGCCGCGCCCGGCAAGACGCGAGCCGTCAACTACTTCGTCGTCGAGGATCGCTTCCACGTCGTCGATCTGCCCGGCTTCGGATACGCGAAGGTCTCCCACAAAGAGCGCGACTTGTGGGCGAAGTTTATCGGGGACTACTACGACGCGCCGCGACCGCGACTAACGCTCCACCTTATCGACGCGCGGCATCCCCTCCAAGCGCTCGACGCCGACTTCCGGCAATGGCTCGCCGAGCGAGGCGAACGCTCGCTCGTGGTTCTCACTAAATCCGACAAACTGAAACAAAAGGATCGCGCGCGCGTCGAGCGGGATATCCTCGCCGGCTTGCCGGACGGCGTCGCCAAGGAGGACGTCTTCCTCGTTTCGTCCGTCAAAAAGACGGGCTTCCGCGAAATAGAAAAGCGCCTCGTCCGCTGGCTCGACGAACAATCCGACGAGCGCAAACGAACGAGACGCCTTTAATACCCGCGTCCGACGGGGGCGTTACGCGAGATAGTTCACGTAAACGTAGTAGCCGCCGCCGATAACCGCCAACGCGCCGAGAATCGCGAACGCGATTTTAACCCAGCTCCACGGGCGCTCGCCCTGCACCTCGCCCGTCCGCGCGTTAACGAGAAAGCGATAGACCTTCTCTTTGAAGCGGTAGGCGCTGATGTAGATCGGCAACAGGATGTGCTTGAATTTCTGATCCGAGTAGGCGGTGTTCATCGTGGTGATTCGCTGATGATCGCCGCCGATGTCGCGCTTGATCGTCCGCTTGATGACGACCTTCATTTTTTCCTTCGCCTCTTCGTACCCCTCTTTCAGCGTAACCTGATAGTTCTCGGTGCGGAAGCCCGCGAGGAATTTGTCGTCGTAAGCCAAGAGGTTTTCGAGGTCCCACGGTTCGAGCGCGTCGGCTTTGGCGCGCGGTAGGGAGTTGCTCGCGACGACGAGGACGTCGTCGAAGGAGTCGTGGACGCGACCGGAGGCGGGCGTCCATCGGATCTTGGTGACCGTCCGCG
>WJMR01000218.1 GCA_014727845.1 Ignavibacteriales bacterium | reverse complement strand
TTCGATGGCGGCGTTGAGCGCGAGAAGGTTCGTCTGGTCGGCGATCTCGTCGATGACTTTGATAATCTTGCCGATCTGGTCGCCGCTCTTGCCGAGTTCCTCGACCGTGGCCGACGCTTTCTGCACGACTTCGGCGATTCGGTTCATACCCTCGACGGTGCGCCCGACGACGGCTCCACCGTCGCGAGCGATCTCGCCCGCGCGTTTCGAGGCGGCGGTGGCGCTTCCCGCGTTGCGCGTGGTTTCCATAATGGTTTTCGTCATCTCCTCGATGGCCCCGGCGACTTCGGTGGTTTGCGAGCTCTGCTCCTGGGCGCCCGCGGCGAGTTGCTCGGCGCTGGCGGAGATTTGGTTGATCGAGGAGGCGGTCGCCTGCGCGGCTTCGGTCACGCGGCTTAGCATCGACCGAATGCGGGATACGGAGCGATTAAATCCGCCGAACAAATCGCGCAAGTCGCCCCCCTCCTCTTCGGGCACGCTAACGGTGAGGTCGCCGTCGGAGAGTCGGCTCATCGCCTCGATCATCACGCCCGCGCCCTCGCGCAACGCTTTGCCGCGTTCTTCGAGCCGGCTTTGCGCGCCCTCGGCTTCGGCGGCCATCGCTTCGGCGCGTCCGCGCTCCTCTTCAGCTTTTTGGATCGACGCATGGATGGCGGCGACCATCTCGTTGAAGTCGCTCGCCAATACGCCGATCTCGTCCTCGGAGTCGTCCTCCACCGCCACGTCGTAGTCGCCTCGCGATACGCGCGACGCGGCGTAGGCGAGACGGCCGGCGCGCGCCGCCAACCTCCTACCGATGTAATACGAGATCAGCAACCCCGCGGCGATCATAACCGCCAAAGCTATATACACGCTCGTGTCGAGCGCGCTCATCGAGTCGTCGATGTCGTCGATATAAACGCCCGTGCCGACGATCAATCCCCACGGTTCGTACATCTCGACGTAGGAGAGCTTCGGCGAGGGTTCGGTCTCTCCCTTCTTGGGCCAATGGTAACGCGTGAATCCACTCCCCTCCTCTTTGGCTATGCGTAGGAATTCTTGGGCGAACTTCACGCCGTTGACGTCCTCGATGTCGAGAAGATTCCTCCCAATCAACTCGGGATTGGCTCCGTGCGAAACGACGACTCCCTCCGTGTCGTACGTGAAAATGTACTCGTCGTTCTGATAGTGAATGCTTGCCAGCGCCGCGTACGCCCGCTCCCGCGCCTCTTGCTCCGTGAGAACGCCGCGCTCGAAAAGGTCGTAAAAATAATCCGCGACCTCGACCGCCGAATGTACCACACTTTGGATCTCGTGCCGCTTCGCTCCGGTGATTTGTTCTTTAATGGATGGACGAACCAAGAATAGTAGCGCGAGAAAAACTATCACGATGAACGCGAACGTCATCGCCATTATTTTATTAAAGATTTTCCAGTCGTTAAAGTTCACAGCGCTCATACATCGCTCCGAGGAGGTTGATAGGTCGTTCTTAGCAATCGGTTATCCGCCAATTATACTACTATTTGCCCAAATAGAATACTCGTAAAATATGAAAAGCGCTTGTATAGTGAAAACGGCGACGCATGAAACCTTCGTCCTTAGCGCGTTTGTCGATCACATCAATTGGCGCTATCTTTTTGCCTTCGTCGTAGCACGTCGGCGAAAAACACAACAGTAAACAATCGAGGAGCCCTATGCGACGTTTTCCGATTTGGTATTTGGTCTTCGCGCTCGCGTTTATGACCAACTGCGACGCGTTGGAATCGACGACCGACGACGACGCGAACGACGACCAAACCAACGACCGCCCCGACGAGGGATGGGAAGCCGATATGCTCGCGGCGATCAACCAACTCCGTTCGGAAGGGTGCGACTGCGGCTCGGAGACGATGCCGCCCGTACCCGCGCTCGCGTGGAACGAGAAGCTCGAAGCCGCCGCCGTCCGCCACTCCGACGATATGGCGGCGAACGAGTTTATGGCGCACGAGGGCTCCGACGGCAGCCATGTCGGCGACCGCGTCACTTCGGCGGGATACGACTGGTCGTCCGTCGGCGAGAACGTCGCCCACGGCTATCCTACCGTCGAGCAAGTGATGGAGGGATGGAGGAACAGCGAGGGGCACTGTAAGAATATGATGAACGCCGCCTTCACCGAGTTCGGCGCGGCGGTTAACGACGACTACTGGACGCAAGTATTCGCCAAACCGAGGTAACTCTTCGCGGAACTCCCTCGCGGAGTGTTCGTCGGGCGGAACTCTCTCGCGGTGTGTTCGTCGGTTCGCGGAACTCCCTCGCGGTGTGTTCGTCGGATTGGATAACGTTTCGCGCGTCGCGTCGTTGAACGCGTCGCGTCGTTGAACGTGACGCGTCGTTGAACGTGACGCCGCGTTTGCTTATATTGCGCGGATATAGTTTGCGAAAGTGGCGAAATTGGCAGACGCGCTAGACTTAGGATCTAGTGGAGCAATCCGTGGGGGTTCGAGTCCCCCCTTTCGCACGGAACCGCGTCTAACCCGCAAACCAATCAAGG
>WJMR01000217.1 GCA_014727845.1 Ignavibacteriales bacterium | reverse complement strand
GGCGGACGTCCACTACGTCGTCACCGAGCACGGCGTCGCCGACCTCTTCGGCAAACCGATCCGTCACCGCGTCCGCGAGATGATAAAAATCGCGCACCCGAAATTCCACGACGAGCTGGAGGCGTACGCGAAGAAGCACAACTATATATAAGCGTATGATCGCGGTCGTCGGCGACATACATGGTTGCGGACTTACGCTGCGCGCGTTGATTAAAAGGATACGCGACGCGCGCGGCGACGTTCCGCTCTATTCGGTCGGGGACGTGGTCGATCGAGGCGTTAATAGCGCCGAGGCGTTCGACGCGCTGATCGAGGAGGGCGCGACGCTTGTGCCCGGCAATCACGACTTAATGTTCCTCGCCGCCTATCGGGGCGGAAACCCGCGACTGGCGAGCGCTTGGGAACTCAACGGCGCCCCCGCCACCCGATCCTCCTACGAGCGGAGGAACGACGCGACGCTCGAGCGAGATCTCGACTACATAGCCGCCGCCCCCCTCTTCGTTAATCACGAGGACGCTTTCCTCTCGCACGCGGGCGTGGCGGCGCGGTGGCGCGACGAGCTGTTTGTAAACGGCGCGCCGGATTTTTCGCGCTTCGAGCCCCTCCTTCGCCGATTGATCGACCATAGCGACGGACCGATTTGGAACCGCTCGAAACTTCTCAATTTAGGCAAGCTCCAGATCGTCGGGCACACGCGCCAACGCGACGTCCGAATAGATCGGGAGGCGAACGCCGCCTACGTGGACACCGCCGCGGTCGGCGGAGCCAAGCTCGCAGCCGTTATCGTCGAGCGTTCGGAAATCCTCGAGACTATCGCCGTCCCCACCCGCGCCGAGGATCTCGACGGCGCGTTTTGAATCGCCCTCCGCTTGAGCGCATCGTATCCGAAACAACGTTCGAGAACCACGTTTAAGAAAACAAGGAACCGTAATGGAACAGAAGAAAGCGTTCATCAAACGAGTGCAAGGCGTTACGTTCGTCGGGAAGACCGACGCCAACCATTGGGTGACGATGGACGGTCCCGAGAAGGTCGGCGGATCCGACGCGGGCGTTAGGCCCAAGGAGCTGGTGTTGCTCGCGCTCGGCGGTTGCACGGGCATGGACGTCGAGAGCATTCTGCGGAAGAAGCGAACGAATCTCGCGGGTATGGAGTTGAACGTAACGGCGGACACGGCGGAGGCGTATCCGCACGAGTACACGAAAATTCACGTCGAGTTCGTCTTCTACGGCGACGACCTGCAAGCCAAGGACGTCGAGCGCGCCATCGAACTCTCGCAAACCAAATACTGCGGCGTTACGAAGATGCTCGAGAAAGCCGTCAAGATCGAGAGCTCGTATAAAATCCTCCCCGCCGCCGACGCGTAATAACCGCGCGGCTCTCCCGCCTTTTCCGAACGCGCGACGCCTACCCTCGCGCGTTCGTTTTTTTGTACCGAAACTTGTATCTTCAACGCCAATTATCGCATTCGACAACTCTCGAGCGTTTCAATGACACGAGCCGTATTCTACGCGAAATTCGCGATCTTCGCGACGGTCGCCGCGTTCGCGCAATCCCCCGAAAACGACTATTGGAAAATCGAGGCGGACGCCGTCGATCCGCTTTACACCACGTACGCCGCGCCGATCGAGCGTTCCCGACTCTACGGCGACAAGGCGTATAAGATGGACTACTACTCCGACGCGACGCCCCACCACTTCGGCGGAGACGAGGCGGGTCGATTCTACGCGCTATGGAAAATCGACAAAGTGTTGATCTACGACGTCGGCGAGTATCACAAAAAGCCCGTCGTCGTCTATTCGTTCCCCGATATGGCGACCTACCGCTACGAACCGTTCCCCGGCGTGGAGGTCGAGGAAACGTTCCTCGTTTATAGCTCAACCATGGCGGCGGTGCGCGCCGAGATCGCCAACGCGACCGACGACACGCTGACGATCGACTACTACCCGATTCTCGAGCTCGGCGACGACTCGCTCCACGCCCTCTCGTTCGACGCCGAGCGAACGGCGTGGACGACGCGACATCGGGAATCCAAAGAACGACTCATTAGCAATCTCTACGCGAACGCCCCCTACCCGACCGACTGCCGCGACTACTTCGCCGCCGATTTCGACGCCGCCGCCTTCGGCGCGTACGACGGACCCCTCGACGACGTCTATCGCTTTTTCAAAACCGACTACTACGACGAGGATTGGAAATCCTACACGCTCAATCGGAAGACGGACGTCTTGTGCGATCTCGTCGCGTTGCACGGTCGCTTCGAATTGCTTCCCGGCGAGAGCCGCACGACGACCTACTATCGCGGTTGGCAAGCGTGGGAGGAGGACGAGGCGCTCCTTCGCAAACAACGCGAGGAGTTGCGCGACTCGGATTGGAGCCGCTTCCTCGACGCGAACCTCAAACTCTTCGCCGAGGCGCCGCGCATAGACTTCGACACGGAGACCGAGAAGCTCGTCTATCTCGGCGCGCTCAATCTCGCGCGCGGATCGATGTTGCCGCCCTCGGGCGAAACGTCGCATAACTTCTACGTGTTCTCGCGCCAACCGCTTTGGGGATGGGGGCACGGGCATCAAGTCTTGCACGAGTCCCTCTCGATGCTCGCCTACGCCTTCCTCGATCCCGAGTCGGCGCAAGGGAGTCAGCGCGTCTATATGGAACAACAAGCCGAGGACGGGTTGATCGCCTATCGCCACGGTCCGCGCGGCTTGCAGGATTATCCGCATGACGACATGCCGACGACCTCCGCGCCCTTCTATAGCTGGATCAATTGGGAGGTGTATCAAGCGAGCCGCGACGAGGCGTTCCTCCGAGACGCCTACGCCTCGGGCGCGCGCTACCTTGAATGGCTGAAGACGAACCGCGACAAGGACGGCGACGGTCTCTATGAATGGGGACCCTACGGCATCATCGAGAACGTGCGGGATTGGTACAACGTCGTCTTCCAAGTATCCGAGGAACGGAAGCTCGACGTCGATAAGGAGGACATCAGCGACGAGTTGGAGTGCCTCGATCTCTCTCTGATGATCCTTAACGAGACGCGCCATTTGCGGATGATCGCCGAAGAGCTCGGAGAGACGGACGCCGCCGCGCGTTACGCCGAGGAAGCCGAGGCGCTAACGGCGCGCATCAACGACACGATGTGGGACGACGAAACGGGATTCTACTATCACGTCGATATGGAGAATCACGAGTTCCAATACCTCACGCGCGGGTTGAAGCGTATGGAGATCGTCGGTTTCCTCGCGCTCTGGGCGAACGCCGCGCCCCCCGACCGCGCGAAGGTTCTCGTCGCGCATCTTCTCGACGAAGACAAGTTTTGGCGGCGCTACGGCGTTCCCACGCTCGCGGCGGACGATCCGCACTACAGCCCTCACGTCGATTACTGTTGCAAGTGGAACGGTCCCGTCTGGCTCTTGTGGGATTACCTCGTCTTCCGAGGACTGATCGACTACGGCTACGACGAGATCGCCTTGGAGTTGGCCGATAAGATGACGCTCGCCGTCGCGACGCAACTGGCAAAAAACCACAATTTTTGGGAATCCTTTAGCGCGGATAACGCGACGTTGAACTCTCCGAGCAACTATATTTGGGATTGCATTATGGCGCGCGTGTATATCGACGCGGCGCTAATCGAAGCCCGACTATCCGATTAATTTCGAGAGGATCGTTATGAATAGAACGAGAACGCTCGCCCTCGCCCTTGCGATTATCGCGCTCGCGACGAGCTGTCAAACCGAACAACCCGAGGACGACGGCGCGTGGACCGATCCGCCGAGCCATATCAATTCACCCGAAGAGATCGAAAAAGAGATAGCCGAGAAGACCGACCGACTCGTCGCGTATATGGACGAGAAGGGATTCGACGCCGTGCTGCTGACGGAAGTGCGGAACGTTAACTGGATGACGGCGGGCTTGGCGAACACGCAAATCGTGCTGAACAAGGACGTCGGCGCGGCGACGCTGATGATTATGAACAACGAGACGCGCGACAAATACCTCCTCGCCAACGGGAGCGAGACGCCCCGCTTGATGAACGAGACGCTCGCCGACTTGGGTTACGAAGCCGTCGAGTATCCGTGGTACGAGGCGAACGCCGTGAAGGACGTGCGCGGCGCCATCGTCCACCGTCTTGTCGGGAGCGGCAAGGTCGCCTCGGACGTCCCCTATCCCGGCGCGGTCGAGCTACCCGACGACTTCAAGACGCTTCGCTATCAATTGAGCGACTCCGAGCTGGCGCGCTATCGGTGGGTCGGCGAGAAAACGACCGAGGCGGTCGAGGAAGTCTGTCGCGCGATCGAGCCGGGGATGAGCGAGTACGAGATCGAGGCGCGCACGGCGGCGGCGATTCGCGCGCGCGGCATGCTCCCGACGGTGTTGCTCACCGCCGTTGACGATCGAGTTTTCCAATACCGTCACGCGCTTCCGGGCGGCGAAACGTTGGCGCGATACGCGATGATCAACGTCGTGGCGGAGAAGTGGGGCATGCCCGTCGCGGTTACTCGCTTTGTGCACTTCGGTCCCGTCCCCGAGGAACTCCAACGGAAACTCGACAAGACGGCTATCGTCAACGCGCGCTTTACCGCCGCGACGAAGCCGGGCGTCTCGGGCGCGGATATCTTCGAGGCGTGCAAAGGGTGGTACGCCGAGGCGGGATACGAGGACGAGTGGAAGAAGCACCACCAAGGCGGCGCCATCGGCTACGACGACCGCGAGTGGGTGATCTATCCGGGAATCGAAAAAACCGTGCGCGCGCGGCAGGCGTTCGCGTGGAACCCGACGATCACGGGCGCGAAGATCGAGAACACAATCGTCGTTTTCGAGGACGGCTACGAGACGATAACAGAGACGGGCGATTGGCCCCTCGT
>WJMR01000216.1 GCA_014727845.1 Ignavibacteriales bacterium | reverse complement strand
GCCGCATTCAGTTCGTCAACTTGCCGCGCGAGTGTACGATTAAAATCTACACGGTTGCCGGCCAGCTTGTCGAAACCATCGAGCACTACGAGCCGCCGACTTCTCAAATCGGTTACGAAAACTGGAACCTTACTTCTTCGTCGGGGCAGACCGTCAGTAGCGGCATATACCTGTTTACCGTCGAGGGCAAACAAGGCGACGCGCAAATCGGAAAATTCGTGATTATAAAATAACGAGCGTCGATCGTCGGCGCGCGTCGCGCGACGATTGAAAGGCGGCAAATAAAAGGTATAACAATTGGTGAATGATATGAAACGGCTCGTTACGTTACTATTGATCGTTTTCGCGACGGTCTCCTTCGCGCAGTATGATCGCCCCGGTTCGACTGACGCGCAATTTCTTAATATCGGCGTGAGCCCGAGAGGGGCGGCGCTCGGAGATTCTTACATCGCGTTGGTCGAAGGCGCCGAGGGCGCGCACTACAACGTCGCCAATATTATCCGCAGGGAAGGCGTGGACGCGGCGTTTAACCACACGCTCTGGTTCGCGGGAATCAATCACGATTTCGCGTCGATCTCCTATAACGCGGGCGACGTCGGCGCGTTCGCCGCGCACGTTACCGCGCTCTATACCGACGAGATGGAAGTTACCACGCCGTTGCAGCCCAGCGGAACGGGCGAAACCTTCTATGCGGGATATTACCGCTTCGGCTTGGCGTATTCGCGGTGGTTCACGAACCTCGTAAGCGTCGGCGTCGGTGTTAGCTATATCTACGGCTCGCTCTATCAAGATTTTACCGCCGACGCCGTCGCCTTCAACGTCGCCGCCACCTACGTCGGCGATTTCCGCGGCTTCCGCTTCGGTATGCAGATCGCCAACTTCGGCTCCAATCTTAAGTACGTTTACGAGGGATACCCTCTCCCGACCACCTTCACGTTTGGCGCGGCTATCAACGCGCTCGAGCTGGAAAACCAAACCGTTAAGGCGCTCTTTAAGGCGAATAAACCCAACGACGGCGCTCCTTTGATGAGCGGCGGGCTGGAATACGACTTCCAAGAGACGTTCTTCCTGCGGGGCGGATACAACTTTAACGACCAAGTCGCCGACTATTCCTTCGGCGGCGGCGTCAATTATTCCCTCGGCGAATACGCCGTTTCCGCCAATTACTCCTATAACAATTACGAGATCCTCGGCGGCGCTCATCGGTTCGGTATGGTGTTCAATCTGGACTTGTAATTAGCGTCCAAATGCCCGAAAAGGGTACTCCATAGTGGATTGTATGTAGCAATCCCGGACTTTATCTTAACGCTCGAAATCAACCTTTCGAGCGTTTTTTTATGGGGTTCAATAATGGGTCGTATTGTTCAATCACTAACATGCTTGATACGCCGTGGCCGACCTGACGAGAGGGACTTCCTTGGCGATGGCGATATCTTCGTCGCGCAAGACGACAAAGGGAACGCGCGGCGGGGAACGTTTGTGGTAATTATGTAATCGAAAAAAATATCCATCCAAACGGACGGGGAACGCTTTCGCTTTTTATTAGTCATATCCGTACATTAGCTCCGAGAAACGAACGGGTACATAGAAAGGAAATACTAATGACACGCATGAATTCCTTTTTTTTCGCAATATTACTTTTTGCCGGCGTTGTTAACGTTAACGCCCAATCCGCGCAAGATTCCATTTACTACCGTCTCTACGTCAAGAACGCCTCGGCGCAGATGATCGAAGAGGCGCCGCCCGCCGCGTCGTTCGTGGCGTATCTTAACGGCGACGAGAGTAAAATCATCACGAACGAATCGCCGCGATGGGATCCCGCCGGCGACGCCACGATCGACGGCAACGGCACGATCGGTCTGGAACTCGGCAATTTCGTCGATCCTTATTTCGCTTCCGGCGACGACGTAAGCGTCCGCTTCACGGATTACGCCGGCGGCTTGCAGGGAACGCTCACGCAGAGCGTTACGCTCCCGCTCTATCCGCTTCCGCCGACGCTTACCGCCGAAGCCAAGACCGTTCCCGAACGCCCCGCCGACGTCCGACTCGAGATCGACGACGCGACGGGCGCGAGAACCGTAAGCTGGAGCCAAGTGGCGGGAGAGACTTACGACGTGTATCGGCGCGTTTTGAGCGACACGCTCGAGGACGGCAGAGCGAGAAAACTCTACGAACGCGTCGCGCAAGATCTCTCCGCCGATAACCACACCGACGCGACGATCGACACCGCCGAACAATACGCCTACGTCGTCTTGGCGACCAACGGCGACGGCGTTACCGGCGCGCCTTCCGACGAGGTGTGGCTGGAAACCGTCGAGATAGCGAACTTAACCGCCGAGCCGCTCCCCAACAACGTCAAGCTATCGTGGAGCCCCGTCGGCGCCGTCAATCCGCCGATCGTCGGATACAACATCTACCGCTCGACGACGCCCGGCGAGTTCTCCGTCGAACCGACCGCGTATCACTCGCTCGACACGCACTACGTGGATACGCGCCTTTCGCTCAACACCGACTATTACTACCGCGTAACGGGCAGAACGATTAACGATCAGGAAATCGCCGTCTCGTCGGACGTCTCCGCGACCACGCTCGCCTCGGCGAACGGCTATCACAAGTATGCCAACCTCAAGGTCCTCGTCGTTTTCTATCGGAACACCGATCGCGGGACGATAAGCCCGTCGGGCGTGGCGCAGGTGAAAGAGTCGATTGCCGCCGCAAACGAATTCTATTGGCGGAACTCGGCGATGCGGTTCAACGTCGATGTGGAGTATCACGAGTTTACCGATTTGATGGTCATCGAAAATCCCGACGACAAGTGGAACAGCATGTTCGCCACCGCCGGGCACGTCGCCGATTTGGGCGTGAAGAATACGCAGTACGACGCGATCTTCCGCGTCACCCCCGCCATCGGCGGCTTCTGGTCCTACGGCTCGCGGAACCTTAGCCCGCCGTTGCCGGGACCCGAGCGCAATACGGGGTTCTCGCAAGTGCAATGGCCCATCGGTAGCGGCGTGTCGTATCAAGGGGACTTGCCTTCCGTCGAGGGGGCGATCGCCTGGACCTACTTCCACGAAATGCAACACGCCTTCGACGCTATCTACGGCGACAACGGCTCCACCGAGTGGTATCACGGCGATAATCCCGACTTGTTCCCCGTTCCTTGCGGCGAGCACTGGGACTTCCAAGCGAAAATGATGCGCGCCTTTACGGTGGACGGGCTACCGGGTTACCTGACGCTCAACGAGGATTGGGGCGACATGTATCAGGCGATGGACGCCGACAACGACGGCTTCCCCGACGCCGACGCGCGCGTTCCGATTGACGAGGCGCGGTTCGGTAGCTCCGCGAGCGCCGCCGACACCGACGGCGACGGCCTGAGCGACCGCGACGAATGCGTCGCCGGCACGTTCTCCGGTTCGGACCCGAACAACGCCGACACCGACGGCGACGGCGTTCCCGACGGCGCGGACGCGCATCCCCGCTATCCCGGCTCTTTCTACGCGCCCGCCTTTACCCCGACGATCGACGGCGTGATCGAAGAGGGGTGGCGTCAAGTCGTCGGCGACGCGATATTCGCCAACACGAACTTCAACGAGCCGAAAGTCTTCGCCTGCCACGACGACGACGCGCTCTATATCGCCGTCGAAACACCGCGCGTCGCCGACGTCGAGATTTTCCTCGATATCGACGCCGACGGCTGGTGGTGGGGATCGAACAACACGAAGATTAAATACGACCCAAACACGAAAACGCTCGACGAGCTATGGACGCACGACGCCTCCGATTCCGCGCGCGCCTACGGCGCCGCGACCGAAGGCCTTTGGAAGGGCGGCGTCCGCGACGACGACGGCAGATATGTTTCGTATTTCGGACGGCGGATCTTCTATCCCGCCGACGTTCAAGTCGCTTCGACGAACGAGAACGATCGGTATTGGACGGAAATCAGAATCTCGAAGAACGCCAAGGCGGGGCTCGATCTCGTGGACGGCGAGGAAATTGGGATGAGGGTGTTGTTCTCGAGCGTCGGCTATTCGTCGGCGCTGTGGGCGACGGTGTTCGACAACTATAGTTTCGAGACGATTGAACTCGGCGAGCCCGTCACCTCCGTCGAGAATGCGGCGGAGACGATCGACGAGTATCGCCTCGAGCAAAACTATCCGAACCCGTTTAACCCGACGACGACGATCCGCTTCCAAACGCCCGACGCCGGAGCCGCGACGCTCGCGATTTACAACTCGATCGGCGAACGCGTCCGGACGCTTGTGGACGGCCGACTCGCCGCGGGCGCGCACGAGGCGACTTGGGACGGAACCACCGACGCGGGAGTACGGGCGCCGAGCGGCGTTTACTTCTATTCGCTCGTCGCCGAGAGCGGTTTCCGATCCGTGAAGAAAATGATTCTGCTGAAATAACGATCCTCCGCTTTGCATACGCCAAGCCGTCGCCGTTGGCGGCGGTTTGGTTTTTTATTACCGTAATGGGAGCCCGTATGAACCGCTTGATACTTGGAGCCGTTTTCGTCTTCGCCGCGGCGTCGCTCGCGCAGATCGACGACTCGACCTATATTAACTACTATGTCAAACTATCCGACGACTCGTACAGCGATCGCCTCTATCCCGAGGCGAGCTTCGAGGCGTGGCTCGGCGAGGACGACTCGCGAATCGTAACCGACAACTCCATCCGCTACGACGGGGCGAGCGGCGGCAACATCAATCAATCTTCCGGAACGATGGGCGTCGAGCTGACGCTGTTCAATCCCGACCCGACGACGGGCGACACGTTGCATATCCGTTTCACGAATCTCTTCGCCGGCGAGCGCGCCCTTTACGCCGACGAGCTCTCCTTTCCGCTTACGCCTTTACCTTCGACGATAACGACGAGTCCCGTCTCGGATATCCCGCCCGCGCCGTTCATTTCGTTTGTCGCCGCCGATTCCGCGACGGGCGAGCGAACGATTAACTGGAAAGGAACGGAGGGATACACGTACGATCTCTATCGCACCGACCTGACCGACACCGTCCCCGACGGACGACCGTTGCGAGTGTACGACCTCGTCGCGCGCGGGCTTACGGGAACGGAGTACGGGGACGCCGCCGCCGATCCCGACAAGCGTTACGAGTATATCTTGTTCGCCGTAAACGGTTCGGGCGTTCGGAGCGTCCGCTCGATTCCGAAAGGGGAGACGGTTCCGCGCGGGGTCGGGAACGAATTGACGATCACCTACATTCACCGCTCGCCCGAAATGGATTGGGTTGACGCTCCCGAAGACCCGACGCGCGAGGGGTGGCCCTATGAAGGGCAAACAATTTCGTGGGACGCGTGCGTGATGAACTGGCACGGCGTTCCGCTCTACGACGTGAAGTACGAGTGGTACGAGGACGGCGTTTTCCTCGATAGCGGCAGAGTCGATCTCCCGCCCGGCGACACCGCCTACGTTTCGCTATCCCGGACGTGGACGTTCGACCGACGCGAGATCACGTTCAAGATCGACCCCGACAACGAGATACCCGAAGAGGAGGAGCTGAACAACGAGCTGACGATTATCACCGACGCGCTCGCCGTCGGCTTCTACGTCGAAGAGGAGATGTACTACTATTTCCGCAAGCATCAACACAAGCTCGGCGTGCATTCGGAGTGTTGGGGGGATTGGGCGCAGCGGCACATCTCGCGGTGGAACGAGATGATGGAGGACGCCGTCTTCGAGCTTACCCCGAACGGCGTGCTCGATCGCGTCCGGTTGGATAAGATCACCGTCGTTCCCGACGGCGCCTTGCCGCTCGCGGGCGGATTGCCGACCAACTCGCCGAACCGAAACGATCGGACGATCGACCTGCAGTGGGGCTTCGTTTCCGAGCAACTCAACTCGACGTTCTACCGCAACCATACGGGCGCGAACGACGCCAACCCGTTCTACTTCGAGGGGTCGCTCTTCCACGAGCTCGGACACGCGCGCTACTTGGTGGACGTGTACGGCTTCAACGTGCACTACACGCCCGCTTCGGCGAATATTAAGATCAAAGAGGGCGGACAGCTCGTCGCGGGCTCGTCGTATATGCCGATGGTTAGCGGCGACCAAGTGTTCCGCACGCCGTTCAGCGGATTGATGGCGAGCGTGTACACGAGCTTCGACGAGTACTCGGCGATCACCTACAACCTTAAGGCGCGCGCGCGCGCCACGCACGGCACGTGGAACTCGCCGGGCGACATCGGAACGTTTATGAACGACCTGCCCGACGAGAATATTATGTATTTCTACGACGCGAACGAAACCGACGGCGACGGCGATCCCGCTCCGCTCGTCGGGGCGACCGTCGAATTCTACCAAGCGACGTTCCAACCCGACACGTGGTACGGCAAACACTACGACGACACCGCGGACGTCGTTGTTGTTACCGATTCACTCGGCGCCGCGTCGGTCGGGAAGTGTCCCTTCGCCAAGGACGGGCATATCGATCACGGATTCGGTCTGAGCGAGTCGGTCGCCATCGTGCGCGTGGAGCACGAGGGGAAAGTCGCATATTTCTTCCTGCAATCCGCCGCCTTCAATTTCGAGTATTGGCGCGGCGATACCGAGGTGGGGCGATACCAATTCGAGGTTGACTTCGAACGCAAGAGCGTGGACGTCGGCGACGCCTACGAGGCGCCCGCCGCCTTCGGTCTCCGGCAGAACTATCCGAACCCGTTCAACCCCGCCACGTCGATCGAGTTTTCGCTCGACGCGCCCTCCCACGCCGTCGTAAAGGTGTACGACCTTTCGGGCGCGCTCGTTAAAACGCTCGCGAACGAAACGATGGGCGCGGGAACGCATCGCGTCCGCTGGAACGGACGGAACGACGCGGGCGAGAACGTCGCCTCGGGCGTGTATCTCTATCGCCTCCAAGCCGGAGCGCAAGCGACGACGAAGAAGATGATTCTTTTAAGATAAAAATAAGTCATAGTTAATAGTTGGCGGTATAACAATTAACTATGCGTCTATTACTTGGCGAAAAGACGAAAGCTCCGTCTCCCGGCGGGGCTTTCGTTTAGGCGCGTTTCCATTGTGCGCGGAATTTCGTAAATTCGGATAGATTCCGACTACGGCGCCTCCGGTTCGGGCTAACGAGAAGGCGCGACACATCAGAAAAAACAATACGGGAGAGGACAATGATTCGTTTGGGAGCGATTGTCGCCATTATCGCCGTCGCCGTTACGGTTAACATAAGGGCGCAAGTCGATATTTCGAAATACACCGACGTCTCGGGCTTGCCGTACCTAAAAGATAGCAAGCTCGTTCAAGCATCCAGCCACGACACGACGGGCGCGAACAAAGATTTTATCAGCGTGCTCGACGGCCAAACGGCGACGCTATTGGACGCCGAGGGACCGGGAATGATCACCCGTATCTGGGTCACCATCGCGTCGGACGATCCGCACTTCCTTCGCCGCATCGTGTTGCGGATGTATTGGGACGGCGAGACCGAGCCCTCCGTCGAGGCGCCGATCGGCGACTTCTTCGGCACGGGATTCGAGTATAAGCACTACCTCTCGGCGTTCGTCGGTATGTCCAGCGGCGGCTACTATTCCTACTTTCCGATGCCGTTCCAACAAGGCGCGCGCGTGGAAATCCTCAACGAGACGGGACGCGAAATCCAATCGTTCTACTATCAGATCGACTACCAGAAATTCAACGAGCCGCTCGCCGAGGACGTCGCCTACTTCCACGCCCAATGGAAGCGGGATATCCGCACCGACGATGACGAGAACTACGTAATCCTCGACGCCGAAGGGGAAGGACATTTTGTCGGCGTCAATATGAGCATGCAGGGCTACAACAAGCAACTCTGGTATCTCGAAGGGGACGAGATGGTGTACGTGGACGGCGAGGAGTATCCGAGCGTGTACGGCACGGGCACGGAAGACTACTTCACGGGCGGATGGTATTTTAACAAGGGCGAGTTCCACGGCCCGTATCACGGCTTGATCATCAAGGACGAGGAGACGGCGCGGACGGCGATCTACCGCTTCCACGTGGGCGACGCGATCCCCTTTAAGGAGAAGTTGCTCTTCACGATCGAGCACGGGCACGGCAACGAGGAGGTCGCCGACTATAGCAGCACGGCGTACTGGTATCAGAAAGAGCCGCACAAACCGTTTCCGCCCTTGCCGGAAGCGGGGATGCGCGTGCCCTTGCGCGTTCTGGTTCCCGACGAGGCGAAGGAAGCCGAGACGATGGCGGTCGTCTCCTCCGACGCGGAAACGGAAGTCGAAGCGATGGGCGCGTACGGCGCCGATTGGAGCGACGCCGCGCAGTTACGCGTTCCCTTAACCGAAGCCGGACAACGCGTAACCGTCGCCGTTCCCGAGACGATCGAAAAAGAATACAACCTTACCGTCTATGGCACGAAGGGACCCGACTACGCCGACGTCGAGATTATCGCGAACGGCGAGGTCGTCGGGACGTACGAAGGATACGCCGCGGATTTGACGCCGACCGGACCGATTGAGATCGGCGCGGTTCCCTCGAAGGACGGCGTTATAGAGCTGACGTTCGTCGCCGCGGGCAAGAGCGTCGCCTCCAAGGGCTACGCGATCGGGGTGGACGCGATTCTCGCCGATCCCGTGCGCGACTTCATCGACGAGTGGTATTTCATCGGACCGTTTCCGAACGAGCGCGCGGAAGATCTGACGCGCCTCGGTCTCGACAAAGTGTTTCCGCCCGAGGAGGGGATCGATCTCGACGCGACCTACGAGGGCGCGGGAGGCGAGGAGATTTCGTGGCGGCGGGTCGAGTCGGAAGAGGACGGTAGGTTGAACCTCCGCGCCCTCACCGAGCAAACGCGGCTCGTCGTCGATTACGCGCTCACGTACGTCCACTCCCCCGAGGAGCAAACCGTCTCGCTTCTGCTCGGTTCCGACGACGGCGTGAAGGTCTTCCTCAACGGCGAGGAGCTCCACCGTGTGTTGGATATCCGACTCGCGATCGTCGATCAAGATCGAGTCGAGTTGCCGCTGAAGAAGGGCGCCAACGAGTTGCTCTTTAAGATCGAGAACAACCTCGGCGGCTATTCGCTCTACGCGCGCATCCAAGATTTGAAGGACAACCTAACCATCACGCCAACGAAAGAACGATAAGGACTCCGGCGCCGACGGGCGTCGCAACGCATATGGCACAACTCAATCTCGACGACCACTCGCACCGACGGCGCAACCCGCTGACGGGCGAGTGGATTCAAGTCTCGCCCCACCGCGCCAAGCGACCTTGGCAGGGGCAAACGGAGGAAACGGCGGGCGAGGAGAAGCCCGAATACGATCCGACGTGCTACCTATGCCCGGGCAACGAGCGGGCGGGAGGCGCGGCGGTTAATCCGAACTATGAAAAGACGTTCGCGTTCGTCAACGATTTCAGCGCGCTCAAGCTCGACGCGCCCGCCGAGGAATACAACGTGGACGACTTGCTGACGGCGCGCGGCGAACCGGGGATCTGCAAGGTGATCTGCTTTTCGCCGCGTCACGATTTGACGTTGCCGCAGATGGACGCCCCCGCGATCCGCACGGTCGTCGATCTTTGGGTGGACGAGTTTCGCGAGCTCGGCGCCAAAGAGGAAATCAATTACGTGCAGATTTTCGAGAATAAGGGCGAGATTATGGGATGCAGCAACCCGCATCCCCACGGACAGATATGGGCGCAGCACACCGTGCCCGACGAACCCGCGAAGGAAAGCCGCGAGCAGAAGGCGTGGCTCGACAAGCGCGGAACGGATCTGCTCGCCGACTATCTCGCGATCGAGTTGCGCGAGAAGACGCGCGTTATCCTCGAGAACGACTCGTGGGTGTGGCTCACGCCGTTCTGGGCGACCTGGCCCTTCGAGACTATGCTCCTTCCGCGCGAGCGCCGCGAGACGTTGCTCGACCTTACGGACAAGGAGAAGGACGACCTCGCGGATATTCTGAAGCGCTCGACGTCGAAGTACGACAATCTCTTCAAAACGTCGTTCCCCTATTCGGCGGGCTTCCATCAAGCCCCGACCGACGGCGAGGAGCATCCCGAGTGGCGGCTCCACTTCCATTTCTATCCGCCCCTGTTGCGTTCGGCGACGGTTAAGAAGTTTATGGTCGGCTACGAGATGCTCGCCAATCCGCAACGCGACATCACGCCCGAGAAGGCGGCGGCGGCGTTGCGGGAGTTGCCGACGGAACGGTATAGATAAACAAACGATTATCGCCGAGGCGATAAAACGTTGGTTAACAATTTAAGATTAAAAAGATTGGAGACCGCTATGAAACGATTCATTCTCGGAACGCTCGCGCTCGCGGGCGTCGCCGCGCTTCTCGTAGGATGCGGGAACGGAGGCGACGGAACGCGCGTGATCGGATTTTCGCAATGCAACAGCGCCGAGCCATGGCGAGAGGCGATGAATAAGGAGCTCGAGGCGGCGGCGAAGAAATACGACGACGTGGATCTCAGAATCGTGGACGCGCAGCAGGACAACTCGAAGCAGGTCGCCGACGTCGAGAATTTTATCACGATGGAGGTGGACGTCTTGATCATTTCGCCGAACGAGGCGAAACCGTTGACCGCCGTGGTCGAGCGCGCGTACGACGCGGGGATACCCGTTATCGTGCTCGATCGGAAAATCGCGTCCGATAAGTTTACGACTTACATCGGCGCGGACAACGAGTTGATCGGCGAGGCGGCGGGCAAATACGCCGCCGAAGCGCTCGGTGGGAAGGGCAAGGTCGTCGAGATTTGGGGATTGAAGGGATCGACCCCGGCGCAAGAGCGGCACGACGGATTTATGCGCGGCATCGCGGAGTATCCCGAAATCGACATCATCTACGAGCAGGACGGCGCGTGGCTACGACAACGCGGTAAGGAAATAATGGAGAACGCGCTCCAGCGCTTCGAAGAGATCGACTTGGCGTACGGGCACAACGACCCGATGGCGTTCGGCGCGCGCATCGCCGCCGAAGAGGCGAACCGCGCCGGCGATATGATATTCGTCGGCATTGACGGGTTGCCCGGCGCCGAGGGGGGCGCGCAAGCCGTCGCCGACGGTATGCTCGACGCCACGTTCGTTTATCCGACGGGCGGAGAAAAGGCGATCGAGATCGCTCGCGACATCCTCGCGGGAAAAGACGTTCCGAAATCCGTCACGTTGGAGACCGCGCGCGTCGATTCGACCAACGCCGACCAATACAAATAAGATTAGAACAAAGCAGGGAGCGGAACCATGAAAAAATCGTACGCCCTCGGAATAGATTTTGGCACAAGCGAGTGCCGAGCGCTCGTGCTCGATCTCGTCTCCGGCAAGGAGATCGCCGTCTCCTCCTCGAAATACCCGGGCGGCAAGAACGGCGTCCTCCTCGATCCGAAAAACCCGCACGTGGCTCGCCAACGACCGAGCGACTATCACGCCGCGATGAAACGCGCCGTATCGACGGCGGTGAAAGCCGCGGCGGGCAAGGGCGTCGCGGCGGAGGAGATCAAAGGGATCGGCGTTGACGCCACGGGTTCCACGCCGCTGCCCGTGGACGAAAAGATGGTTCCGCTCGGCATGAAAAAGGAATTCAAGAGCAATCTCAACGCGCAGGCGTGGCTCTGGAAGGACCACTCTTCCGCCGAGGAGGCGGCGCTGATAACGGCGAAGGCGAAGCGCCTCCGACCCGAATACCTCGCCAAGTGCGGCGGCGCGTATTCATCGGAGTGGTTCTGGTCGAAGATCCTGCATTGCCGCAACGTCGATAAGAACGTCTTCGACGCGGCGTATTCGTGGATGGAGTTCTCGGACTACATACCCGCGCTGCTCGCGGGCGTCGAGGATCCGACCGAGGCGAAACGCAACGTGTGCGCGGCGGGTCACAAGGGAATGTACAACGAGTCGTGGGGCGGCTTGCCCGATAAGCGCTTCCTCCGCGCGCTCGATCCCGCGCTCGCCGATCTTCGCGATCGTCTCTACGAGAAGGCGTATCCTTCGAACGAGATCGCGGGCGGCTTGGATAAGAAATGGGCGAAAGCGTTCGGCTTGCCGAAGGGAACGCCCGTCGGCGTCGGCGCGTTGGACGCGCATTTTGGCGCGATCGGTTCGGGCGTCGCCGAGGGCGCGCTCGTGAAAATCATGGGCACCTCGACGTGCGACATTATGGTCGTGCCGAAGCGTAAGAAGCTCCGCGATATTCCGGGCGTGGCGGGCATCGTGCCGGATTCGGTTCTTCCCGGCTATGTGGGAATCGAAGCGGGACAGTCCGCCGTCGGCGATATTTTTAACTGGTGGGTGATGGTCGCGCTCGGTAAGGACGAGCGACTCCACAAGGCGCTCACGCGCAAGGCGTCGGTCATCAAGGCGGGCGAGAGCGGCTTGCTCGCGCTGGATTGGAACAACGGCAACCGCAACGTCCTCACCGATCCGAAGTTGACGGGGGCGCTCGTCGGGCAGACGCTGCTGACCGAGGATTACGAGATTTATCGAGCGCTCGTCGAGGCGACGGCGTTCGGCGCGTTGCGGATCGTCGAGAGGATCGAGGAATACGGCGTCAAGATTCGGAAGGTCGTCAACTGCGGCGGCATCGCCGAGAAGAACGAGATGGTGATGCAGATTTACGCCGACGTGATGAACCGTCCGATGGAGGTGGCGAAGAGCGCCGAGACGGTCGCTGTGGGCGCCGCCATTATGGGCGGGCACGCGGCGCTGAAGAAGGAGAAGGGATACGAAAAGCCGGAGAAAATTCAGAAGCGCGTTTGCGGCGTAAAGAAAAAAGTCTTTAAGCCGCGCGCCGCCGAAGCGAGGACGTATAAGAAACTCTACGCGCTCTATAAGAAGTTGCACGACGCGTTCGGCGTTGAGAAATCCGGAGCGGACTTGTATCCCGTGATGAAGGAGTTGCTGGAGATTAAGCGCGAAGCGTCGGCGTAGCGCGTCAGAAAATCTTAAAGACGCCGCGCGCAATTCGCAACGCCGCGTTCGCCTCCGCTTCGTCGAGCGGTAGATCGCGCTCGATCTTTACTCCGGCGGCGCGTTCAAAGTCTCGGACTTCGGAAAGGCGCACGTCGGGATTTTCTCGGAGGAAGAAGACGACGCCCAACTGCGCGTCGTAGCCCTCGAGCGCGAGTAGCAACCCGCCGACGTCCTTCTCGTCGCTCTCGAGTAATCCCGCGCGGCGACCCTCCTCGACGATCGCCTCCCGATTATTCTCGACCGTCCACAAGAACGCGTTCTTCACGGCCTTCCAATAATCGGTTGTGATTTCGCCGACTCGCGTCGCGTTCGTTATGGTTGTCGTATCCGTCATCATGTCGGTCGTCATAATCTACGAGCAACATAAGAACGGAGTCGGACGGGCGGTGTAGCGCCGAGCGCTACAAAGGCGAGGGTGTGACGTTCGTCAAATCGTCTATACGAGCGTTCCGGAGAGGACGGCGTAGGCGATGGAGAAGTAGATCACCAATCCCGTCACGTCCACCATTGTGGCGACGAACGGCGCGGAGGAGGTTGCGGGATCGAAGCCGAGCCGTTCCAGGATGAGCGGGAAGAGCGAGCCCATCACCGCTCCCCAGAGCACGATGCCGACGAGCGTCAATCCGACGGTGGCGCCGATGAGCGCCCAATGGTCGCCGTAGGCGCCGTAGGCGTAGTGAAGCCCGGCTATTTTTCCGAACCCGATGATCGCGAGAATGGCGCCGAGGGTCAGCCCCGAGATCATCTCGCGCGTCATCACCACGCGCCAATCCTTGAGTTTAATCTCGCCCAAGGAGAGCGCGCGGATAACGAGCGTCGCCGTCTGCGAGCCGCTGTTGCCGCCGCTGGAGATGATAAGCGGAAGGAAGACGGTGAGCACGATCGCCTTGCTTGTCAAGTCGTCGAAGAGGGTCATCACGAACGTGGTGAGCGCCTCGCCGAGGAAGAGAACGCTGAGCCATCCCGCGCGCTTCTTGATCATATCGAACAGGGGCGCGCGCGAGTAGGGGACGTCGAGCGCCTCGACGCCGCCCATTTTGTGGAAGTCCTCGGTCGCCTCTTCTTCGGCGACGTCGAGCACGTCGTCCACGGTGACGATACCGATGAGCGCGCCCTCGCTATCGGTGACGGGGAGCGCGATGCGGTCGTAGCGCTTAAACGTCTCGACCGCCTCCTCCTGATCGTCGAACGCGTTGAGACATTGGAAGGAGCCGTCGGAGAGGTCCTCGACCCGGGCGTCGAGCGGCGCGAGGAGGAACTCGCGAATCTTGAGATCGTCCACCAGCTTGCCCGCGTCGTCCACCACGTAGAGGATGTTGAGCGTTTCGGAATCCTCGCCGTGCTCGCGGACGTAGTCGAGCGCCTCGCGCACCGACCAGTTTTTTTTAACGGCGAGGTAGTCGGGCGTCATCAACCTGCCGACGCTCTCGTCGGGATAGCCGAGCAGCGTCTTGGCGACCGAGCGCTCCTCGGGCGAGAGTTGTTGGAGGAGGCGCTTGGTGATCGAGGCGGGCAACTCTTCGAGTAGCGCCGTCCGATCGTCGGGGGACATATCGTTGAGGATGTCCTTGAAGCGCTCGTCCCCCATCGCCTTTATGAGATCGTACTGCGCGTCCCACTCGAGGTACTCGAAGACGTCGATCTGGTTGTCCTTCGGGAGGAGCCGGAAGAGGATGACGCGTTCGTCTTTTTCGAGGAGCGAGAGGAGGTCGCCGAGATCGGCGGGCGTCCAATCCTCCACCACGCGCCGAAGCGAGGCGAAGTTGCGCTTGGCGATAAGCTCGGAGATTTCCGGTTGAAGAATCTGAACGACGAGTTCGCCGTCGGCGTCGGAGCGCTGCGTGTCTGTCGTCGGTTCCATAGCGACGCCTCTTGGTTAATCAATAAGCCCTAATCTTCCAACTTAACCATTTTGCGGGAAACAATCGCGCCTTCCTCGTCCGAGTTTTTTCGGAACGCCGGGTTCCGTATTTTTACGGGCTATGGAACGAGCACAATTCAGTCCGAAACGTATCGCCAAGGCGGCGCTGAAAGGCGTCGGATTTTTCTTCCTCGGCGCGACGCTCGTTGCGAGCGTCCCGTACGCGCTCACGCCCGTGTACGACTTCCCCGACGCCCGACCCTTCGAGGGCGAGATACTCCACAACCCCTACGCCGACGCGACGGGCGCGTGGTATAAGGCGAATCTCCAGGCGCACTCGGGCGCGTGGGGCGGCACGACCGACGGCGCCCTCTCGCCGCGCGATCTCCATCGCGTGTACGACTCGCTCGGCTACGACGTTATTGGGATCACCAACTATATGAGCGTTTACGCGTCGCCCGTCGAGACGGAAAGCTACATCCCGATGTACGAGCACGGCTACAACGTGTGGAAGCGGCACCACCTCGCCATCGGCGCGCGCGAAGTGGTGTGGCGCGACTACGTCCTCTTCCAGACGCTCAGCCACAAGCAGCATATGCTGAACGCGCTCCGCCCGACGACTGAGATCCTGACGATCGCGCATCCGAAATTTATGGACGGCTTCGTTCCCGAGGACTTCGGCTATCTCACCAACTACGACTACGTCGAGGTTCTCAATCACTATCGGATTTCGTTGAAACACTGGGACGCCGCGCTCACGGCGGGCGAACCCGTGTGGGGGATGGGCAACGACGACTCGCACGACCAACGCAAGGCGAGCGAGACGGGGCGCTATTGGAATATGATTCGCGCCAAATCCGCGAGCGCCGAGGACGTGCTGGCGGCGTTGAAAGAGGGATCGACGTATTGCGTCGCGGGCGAAGGCGGCGCGATGGATAACGGCGTCGTCGGCGTTAGCGTGCGTCCCAAAGGCGTCTTGATCGAATTGGAGAAACCGGCGAACTCGATACGTTTCGTCGGAAGCGGCGGCGTCGTTCGGGATTCGGTGATCGGCGCCAAGCGCGCCTACTATCGCTTCAAGCCCGACGACCCCTACATCCGCGTCGAGGTCGCCAATCCGAAAACCACGTTCTACCTTAATCCCGTCTATCGTCGCGGCGAGGACGCGCGACCGCCGCGCGAGGCGACCGTGAACTATCCGCTTTCCATTCTCTATTGGCTCGCGTTTCTCGGCGCGTACTTCGGCGTCGGATACCTGTTCGTCCGCGATCGGAATAAGCGCCGCGCTCGGAATAATCGACGCGCTCGGAATAATCGACGCGAGCGGAATAATCGACGCGAGCGGAGAAGAGCCGGGTAAGGAAAATAGCCATCGTTGGCTATTTATCTATCGAGCTCGTCGGCGTATTATTCCATGAAGGCATTGTGTCTTATGGAATGTGTGGCGAGGTTATGTGAGAGGCAAAGGGAACGGGAACGGCGAACGTCAAACCGCGTACGAGTTAACCAACTCGATTGAACCGGACGCTCGGCGCGCGGAGGTATCGACCTCCGAGATCGAGACGTTGCGCGAGGTGTTGCGGCGCAAGGATCGAGAACTGGACGCCGAGCGACGCGCGCGCGCGCGCGCGGAACGAAACGCCGCGCGTCTGTTCGAGGACGGGGCGGTCGGACGCCTTGTCTTGGACGAGAGCGGCGTCATCCTCGCCTGTAACGATTTCATCCGTCTCCGCCTCGCCCGCGCCGACGAGGAGCTTCTCGGCGCCTCGTTGGAATCGACGTTGCATCCCGAGGATAGAGGGAAAGCGCGTTCGCAACTACAACTTCTCGCGGAGGGAGTGGAGCGACACGAAACGTTGTTACGGTTCGTCGCGAAGAGCGGCAAGCAAACGCACGCGCGCGTGAGCGGCGTCGCGGAACGCGAGAAGGGAGGCGGAGCGCGCTTCCACATAACGATAGTGGACGTTAGCGAGCGGGCGCTCGTCGAGGAGAAGTTGATAGCGCAACGTCGGATGGCTCGCCTTATGTCGGAGCACTCGCTCCAAGGCGTTGTGACGGTGCAAACGTCGGGGATAATTTTCGCCAATCCGAAGTTCTGCGAAATCGTCGATCGCTCGTTCGAGGAACTCGCCGCTACGACGCTCGACGACCTCGCCGCGCTCGCGCATCCCGACGATCGAACGCGAGCGAGGCGTCGGCTCGTCGATCTCGTCGCGAACGTCGGGACGCCGCAATCCTTCGAGGCGCGCGTCGTTCGGAAGGACGGGAGCGTCCGTTGGGTGGAGATCTATCCCGTTAGTTACTACGCGGAGGGGGAGGTCGGCGTGCACGCCTCGGTGATCGACGTCACCAAGCGGAAGCGCTACGAGGTGGAGATCAGATCGCGGGAGGAACGGTTCCGCGCGCTCTACGAATACGCGGCGATCGGCATCTTCCAGACCACGTTGGATAATCGCTTTCTGATGGCGAACCCCGCCTTTCGTAGAATTTTCGGCATTCCGAACGACGCCCCTCTCGATCGGTATCGTCCCGCGGCGCTCTACGCGTTTACGGAAGACCGCGGCGCGGTGCTCTCGGCGCTGTATCGGAACGGCGAAATTGAAAACGAGTTGATGGAGTTTAAGCGATTGGACGGCTCTCGCTTCTTCGCCTCCATAGGCGCGCGATTGGTGCGGGACGCGGACGACGCGGTCGATTACATAGAGGGGACGCTCATCGACGTGACGAACCGCGTCGAATACGAGAAGCGTATCAAAACGCTCAACCGCGAGCTCGAGGTGAAAGTGAACCAACGCGCGGCGGAGCTGAAGGCGCTCATCGAGCAGGCGCCCGTCGCGGTCGGCGTCTTCGATCGGGGCGGCGCGTTCCGCGAGGGCAATTCGGCATGGGAACGGCTCGACGAAGGAACGTCGAAGGAGCTATCGCTTGTGGAATTGCCGCCGCTCGTTCAATCGGGCTACGATTTACGAATCGCCGAGATCGTTCACAACGGCGGGCAACTCCGAACGCTCCCCGTGCGTCACAAGACGAGCCAAGGCGAACGCGTGTTCATCTTCAACATCTATTCGCTTTTTACGAGGCGCTCGAAGGATTCCGGCGTCGTCTGCATCGTCGAGGATATCACCGACCAGATGCGCTATGAGGAGGCGAAAGCCGAACTCGCGATGCAGCGACTCGTCGTTGAGAAGACGATCGAGAAGCTCGAGGAGGATCGGAAAATCGTCGCCGAAGAGTTGCACGATTGCGTCGGTCAACAGCTGATGCTCGCCAAGCTAAACGTCGAACTCTACGAACAGCAAACGGGCGCGAAGAACGAGCGGCTGGAGGAGGCGAAGGCGAACGTCGTCGCCATCGGGGACGACATCCGTCGGATTATGCGCTCGCTGAGACCCGCCGCGTTGGAGCGCGCGGGGTTGAAGGAAGCGCTCGAGCAACTCTGCGACTCGGTGCGCGACGCCGCCGAATTTACGATGGACGTCGATATCGACGACGAAGTCAATCAAGCCGCGCCGAACGTGAAAATCAACGTCTATCGGTTGACGCAGGAGGCGCTGAATAATATATTGAAACACGCGCATGCCTCGAATGTAAAGGTTCGCGCGCGGGTGACGGAG
>WJMR01000030.1 GCA_014727845.1 Ignavibacteriales bacterium | reverse complement strand
GACCTAATTCGTCTCATTCGATGACGATTATCACTCGATTCCAATCTTGACGTCGCCGGAGGTTGGGATCCCAAAGCGTCCGGATGACCTCCCTTGTTACGCTCAAAGAGCAACCCCCGCTCGCTAAGCTTGTCGCTCCGCAAAAGAGGAACCCCCGCTTCGCCCCTCCTTCGTCGGGGCTACGCCGCCCCCTTAACAGGGGGCTGCAAAGAGGCGCGGCGCCGTTACGATTACGTTAATTTGATCGTTCGCTATTGATCGCCGACTCGATCGCGCGTAGTTTTCCCGCGTAAACGAAAGGGGTCGCTATGGAAACCGCGTTATATGTCGTCGGCGGAACGTTGGCGGTTATCGTCGCCTTCCGCGTCGCGCGATATCTCACCACGCCGATCTTCAAATGGCTCGGCTATTACCGTTACTATACGCCGATGTTTTTCGTTCAACCGATGGGCGTTCGACTGCTCGAGATCCACGTCGGCACCACGTGGGATTTCTTCCGCAAGAAAAACGTCAATCCGCGCGAACTCCTTCTCGACGTCGCGCGCGGTATGGCGGGCGTCGCCGAGGATGTGCGTCGCGGTAAGATCCATCCGAAGACAAACTTCAAAGGCGTCGTCTTCTATTTCGGCGACTCGACCGTCCGGCGGCTCGGTTTCCGCAAGCGCCGCCTGAACGTCGTCGAGCTGCTTATGTTCGCCTTCAACTATCTCGAACTCACCGTGTTGTATTCCGTCTCGCACCGTCGGTTCGCGTTTCCGCCCGTGAAGGATCTGTGCGTCGTGCAATTCACCGCCGAGGACGTCGTCGCGAACGCCGACCGGTATCGGATGTTCGCCGCGATGGCGGAGCGAAATCGGGACGCGAAGAAACGGGCGCCGATCGGCGAGAAAAAACCGGAGACGCAAGCCGCGTAATCTCACTCGATGCCTTCCCTCCCCTCCGGCTTATCGGCGGCGGACGTCCGCGAACGTCTCGCTCGCGGCAAATCCAACGCCTACGACTCGATCCGCGGAAAATCAACCGCCCGCGTCGTCGTCGAAAACCTCTTCACCGTGTTCAACCTCGTCAACGTCGGGGTTATTTCCTTCCTGCTCTACTACTACGTCGTCGCCGACGACCGCCGACTCTTGTGGGACTCGATCGGCGTGATCGGGGTCGTCGTTTTCAACACCGCCATCGCCATAGCGCAGGAATGGCGCGCCGCGCGCTCGTTGGCGAAGATGGACGCCCTCGCGAACCGACCCGTCGTGGTGGTGCGGGAGGGTGAGCGTCGTACGATCGACAAGCGCGAGGTGGTCGAGGGGGACGTGATCGAGTTGACGCCCGGCGATCAGGCGGTCGCCGACGGCGCGACGATTCTCTCGCGGCGCCTCGAGATCGACGAGTCGAGCGTAACGGGGGAATCCGCGCCCGTCGCCGCGCCCGTGGGCTACGAAATTCGCGCGGGGGTGTTCTGCCTCGCCGGCTCGGGCTTCTACCGCGCCGAGCGCGTCGGCGCCGAAAGTTCCGCCGCCAAACTCGCCGCCGAAACAAAGAAGTACCGCTTCCGCCAATCCCCGTTATTGCGGAAAATCAACCTCGTCTTCGTCGTCTCCTTCGCCGTCACACTCGCGCTCGTCGGCGTCGAAACGGCGGTGGCGCTGGCGCGCGGCGTGGAGTTCTCCCGGGACGCGGCGAGCGTCGAGGCGGCGCGCAACCTTTCGACTATCGCCATCACTCTCATCCCCGAGGGGCTCGTCTTTTTCTCGAGCGTCACCTTCCTGCTCGGCGTCTTCAAGATCGCCGGCGAGGGGGCGCTCGTCCGGAAGCTCAACGCGATGGACGCCTTCGCCACAATCGACGCGGTTTGTCTGGATAAAACGGGAACGCTCACGCGCGACAAGCTCGCCGTTTCATCCGTCCGACGCTTTGACGGCGCGCCCGACGATCTCGACGCCTTGATCGCCGCCTACCGCGATCACACGTCCGATAAAAACGCGACCGTCCGCGCGCTCGGCTATTTCGAGGGGAATCTCGACGCCGAGTGGCGGGACGAAATCCCCTTCCGTTCCGAACGAAAAGCCGGCGCCCTTACGCTCGCCTTCGGAGACGTCGAGCGGACGTTCGTCCTCGGCGCTCACGACGCTCTCGTCGGCAAGCTCGTCCGCGACGTTCCGACGCCCCCCGAGGGGAGTCGCAATCTCCTCTTCGGCGAAGTCTTCGACGCCGAGTTCGCGGAGGAACATTTCGACGCGTGGCGCATCGTTCCCTACGCCGCCGTCGCCACGCGCGATGAACCGCGACCCGACGCAAAGGAGGCGATCGAGCTGTTCGAGAGGAACGGCGTGGAAGTCAAGATTATTTCCGGCGACGCGCTCGACTCGATTCTCGCGACGACCCGCGAAATAGGTCTCGACGTTCCCCCCGACAAGACGGCGACGGGCGAAGAGTTGGCGCGAATGACGGACGAAGAGTTCAACAAGGCGGCGCGGGAGCGGACGGTCTTCGCGCGCGTCTCCCCCGACCGGAAGAAGCGGCTCGTGGCGGCGTTGCGAGCGAGCGGAAGAGAGACCGCGTTCATCGGCGACGGCGTCAACGATTTGCCCGCGCTGAAGGAATCGGATTTGGCGATCGCCCCCGAGTCCGGCTCGGCGATGGCGCGGGAAGCCGCCGACGCGACGCTCCGCGACGACAAGTTCTCGGCGTTGCCCAAAATCTTCGAGGAGGGGAACGTCGTCCTCAATACGGTCAACTTCGTCGCGCGGCTCTTCGTCGCCAAGAACGTCCTCGCGGCGTCGCTGGCGATCGCGGGGTGGACCGGCGCGCTCGCGTTTCCTCTCACGCCTCGCAGCGCGTCGCTGCTCAATCTGTTGGCGGTCGGATTACCCGCGTACTTCGTCGCCTTGCGGAACAAGAACGCGCGGGCGACGGGTCGGTTTTTCAGGGACGTGTTCGCGTTTGCGGCGACGGCGGCGCCGATCGGTTTCGCGGCGGCCTACGCCTCCCAACGGCTCGGAGCGTCGTGGTATGGACTTTCGGGCGAAGAGTTGGCGGGATACTCCGTCGCGGCGGTCGTCGCCGTCTCGACGATCGCGTTTTGGGGCGCCGTCTCGTTCGAGGATCGCAAGAACCGCGCGGCGTACGGGCTCTACGCCGCCGGCTTGCTCGCGATCTACGCGTTCCTTCTCTCGGTCGAGCCGAGCTTCTTCCCGATGAACCTCGTCTTCACTTTCTACGAGATCGTCGTCGTGCCTTCGGAAGCGGCCGGAGCGTTGGCGGGAATCGTGCTCGCGGGCGGCGCGGCGGTAATCGCGCTGAATTGGATGCGCGCGCGGATTTGGGGCGCAATTACGTAAAATAGTGCGCGTTTCCGTAGAGCGCTCTCGCGGCGCTTAAAGAGGGTAACCCCCCGGCTCCCGTTGGTCGGCGACCCCCTTAACAGGGGGTTAAGTGAATAAGAGCGCTCGCCATCTTTTTAGCCCCCTGTTAAGGGGGCGGCGAAGCCCCGACGAAGGAGGGGCGAAGCGGGGGTTTTCTTTTAGGGCGCCGCGAAGCCGGGGCTCCGACGAAGCCGGGGGTCCCTGCGAGTCCGGATGACCTCCCTTGTTACGCTCGGTCGGTTAGTTCTTCGAGTAGCGGGAGCGTGGTTTTCTTGTGGGTCGGCTTTTAGTCGGCTTGTCGCGTGGCGTTCGGTCGCGGGTTTCCGTATGTTGCTTCTTTCGCATAGGAATACGGAGGTTGTTTATGGCTCTCGTTATCGCCGACGCTCGCGAGGAAGAGGCGCCGATTGTGTTGGATTTCATCCGCCGACTCGCCCACTACGAAAAGATGAGCGACGAGGTTGTCGCCACCGAGGCGGATATCCGCGAGGCGCTGTTCGGCGAGCGCGCCGTCGCCGAGTGTCTCATCGCACGCGCCGACGAACGCCCGGTCGGATTCGCGCTCTACTTCCGCAACTTCTCCACGTTCGCCGGCAAACCGGGTCTCTATCTCGAAGATTTGTTTATCGCGCCCGAAGAGCGAGGGAAGGGCTACGGCAAGGCGTTACTCCGCCGTTTGGCGAGGATAGCGAAGGAGCGCGGCTACGGCAGGTTCGAGTGGTCGGTGTTAAATTGGAATCGTCCCGCGATTGATTTCTACGAATCGTTGGGCGCGAAACCGCAAGACGAGTGGACGGTTTTCCGAGTGGACGGCGCCGCGCTCGAACGCCTCGCCGAGTGATGCGGGCGGGGTTGGAGTGTGGACGCCTCGTTCCCTTATACACGAGGGGGCGTAAGCGTTAACGATTCGGACTTCTCGTATCTGACGCGCGATCCGCCGCGCGATGCGCCGAGCGATGCGCCGCGCGATGCGCGTCAGAAGTGGAACGTCGCGCCGACGGAGAGGCGATCCGAGAACAACGGCGCCTCGCTCGGATGGGGCCAATGCATATCCGATTCTCGTTTCGCGAAGACGAAGCTCGTCCACCCCGCGCGGGCTAAGAACGCGAGCGCCGGCGCGAAGTACGAATCCGACGCGGAGAGCTCGGTGAGGAAAACGAAATACGACGCCAAGGCGCGAAAGAGGAGTATCGGCGCTCGCTCGACGACGACGCTCGACGCCCATTGCGGAACAACGACGCGCGGATAGACGAGGTCGCGCGCGTAGGAGAGCTCGAGGGTGAGCCGAGGCAAGGCGGCTATTTTCACGGCGGCGACGTGCCCTTGCGCCATCCCGACGCCATAGAGCCGATCGAGTCGCGCGCGGTCTTCCGCGTCGAGCGCGCCGTCGCGGTCGGGAAGGAGATCCTCGACGCCGAGCGACCACGCGTGATCGAGAAAGATCGAGCCGCCGCCGACCCGGTAGCCGAGCGCGTCGCTCGATCGGTAGGCGAGCGTCCACCCTTCGACCCCCGCGCCGGAACCGCTTCCGCCGAGCGAGGGCGAGCGATACGCGTACGCCAACGCCGAAGAAGTGTAGCCGGAGATCGCGAAGGGCGGTCCGCCCCAGAACTCCGCCGACCCGACGGCGATCTCGACGACCCCCGCGTTCGCGAACGACGCCCCGACCGCCTCGTGCTCGAACGTCGCCATTCCGTAGCCGACCGACGCGAACGGCGCTGTAAAGAATCCCGCCGAGCCGCCCACCACGACGGCGCGTTCGGTTTGGGGGAGTGCGGTCCCCGCGATCGCGAGCCACGCCGCAATCGCCGCACGATACCTCGTAGCCATAGCATGCCTTTATGTTAGAGATTAAAACGCGTAATTGATCCCCAACGAGACCCGCTCCTCGCGCCACCCCGCCTCGCCCGCGAAGGGCCAATGCGCGTCGTCCTCCCGCATCTCGTGCACGAAATACGACCACGCGCCCTCGAGCGCCACCAGCGTGACGGCGAGCGCCGGGTCTTCATAGATCGCGAAGTAGCGGCTTAAAAATCCGCACGCGACGAGCGGGAAAATCCGAACGTTGAACGAGCCGTACCACTCCCAGAATATGGTGCGGGGGTTGACGACGTGACTGCCGTACGCCAAGTCGATCGAGAGGCGCTCGTGCGGTTTCAGCGCCACGCCCGATTGGAACGAATGTCCGAAGCGTGTTCCGCCGAATCGGTCGAGCCGCTCGCGGACGCGCGCGTCGGAACTACCGCCCGAGGAGAGGGAGGACCACCGATAGCCCGACGAGAAGTAGGGGACGACGCTCGCGCCGTAGAGGGAGACGCCGTCGATGAACTCGAAGCCGTAGCGCGTCGTCGTCGCCTCGATACCCGCGTCGGACGGTGGCGTTACGGGATCGGCGCCGAGTCGGAACGACCAATAGGCGGCGGTGGCGGGGTCGTAGCCGCCGAGGTAGGTCTCCGCGCCGATTCTCACGCCGAGTCGGTCGTAGTCGGCGACGTCGAAGTCGAGCCCCGTCGTCGTCGATATCGTTCGGTCGTAGGTCAAACCCGCGATCGGGTAGCTCGCCGTTTCGCCCGGACCCAACCTATCCGGGGGAACGGGATGCGACGCGCCGAACCACGCGGTTAGGAACACCGTCGTAATAACCGAGGACATCATAGCCGCCTTCCTTTCCTTGCTCGTGTCGCCCGCCGCGCGCGGGCGTCGCGGAAGTATTCCGCGCTTAGAACGCGGGCGTCGCGGACGTATTCCGCGCTTAGAACGCGGGCGTCGCGGACGTGTTCCGCGCTTAGAACGCGGGCGTCGCGGACGTATTCCGCGCCGTTAGAATTTCAGATTGACGCCGACGTGGAATTGCCGCGTCGTCAGCGGGGCGTCGGTCTCGAAGGGCCAGTGCATGTTCTCTTCTCGGAGTTCGTGGAGGGCGTAGCTCCACGCGCCTTTGAGGAGGAAGTTGAGGACGGGCGCCGCCTCGGGGGTTCCCTCGATCACTTTGCCGACGAACGAAGAGATCGCCTCCTCGCCCGCTCGCTCGATCGCGTAGGAGCCGAGCCACATCCAGAAGAGAACGCGCGGATAGACGACGCTCGCCTCGTAGCCGAGATCGAGCTCGAGCGCCTCGATGGGCTTGAGCCGAAAGCCGCTCGCAAAATTATTCGTAAATCGCAAGCCGTCGTAGCGGCGCCATTCGGCTTCGTCGGATTGGTTGTCGTAGTCGAGCTCGTTCACGAGAACCTTCGTGGCGCCGAGTCCGAACGCGTAGTAGGGGGTCGCCGAAGCGTTCCCGCCGAGCGCATGGCCGAAGCCGCTTATATCTTCCCACATCGCCCGCCAATACGCCGGTCGGTATTCGGCGTAGGAGAAGAGCGAGCCGGCCGGTTGGGGGACGAGCGTTCTATCCGCCACTTTCCTCGCGCCGAGGGCGGCGGATCCGTAGGTAATCGTCGTCCGCTTTTCGTCCAATTCGAGGATCCCCTCGTACTGTAGCTTCCACTCGCCCGTATAGCCGATGTGGAAGCGGAGCGCGCCGACGTTTTCGATCGCGCCGGCGAGTCCTTGCAAACCGGGCGTCGCGATTCCGTAGCCGACGCCGACGGTCGGTTGATCGAAGAAGGCGAGGTATCGTCTGCCGTCGTAGTCCCAATCGGTGGATTGAGAGAGCGCCGACGGGGCGGCGAGCGCGAGGAGCGCGAGCGCGACGAGGGGGCGCATAGTCGATCCTTTCATACGTGTTGACGGGGGCGTCTTCCGCGTTCGGCGCCGAGCGTCGAGTCGGGGGTTGCGCGCGAACGACTCGTTTTGTAATGTACGGAAATTATCGACGGCATGCTTCCTCGGCGGCGCGCGAGAAGAAGCGGCGGGCGAGAAGAAGCGGCGCGCGAGAAGAAGCGCGGGCGGAAAAATAACGGGTCGCGCCGTCTTGCGTCGGACACTATTATTTGTTAAATTGATTAACTGTTTCGCCCCCGAAGGGGCGATTTTTGTTATATGACGATCGAAGAGAAACGAATAGCGCTCATATGCGAGCGCGTGGCGGAGGCGAGCGGGTTCGTTCTCGTAGAAGCCAACTTTCGCGGCAAGAAGGGCGCGCGGATCCTCGAAGCGTTCATCGACGGAGAAGAGAACGTTACGTTGGAGGATTGCGCGCGTGCGAGTCGCGCCGTTTCCGCCGAGCTTGAAGCCGACGGGTTGCGCGACGAGATCGTTCGGTTGGACGTCTCTTCTCCCGGCGTCGATCGAGCGTTGAAGTTCCCGCTCCAATACGGCAAGCACGTCGGCAGGCGCCTCGCCGTCGAGACCGACGACGGCAAGCTCGAGGGCACGCTCCTCGCCGCCGACGACGACGGGAAAACGATCGAGACCGCCAAAGAAGGCGAGCGACGAGCGCCGTTCTCGTCGGTGAAAAAGGCGTTCGTAAAAATTAGCTTGTAGCCGAAATTCGTTTTTACCGATATTGATGGTTACCCGTTCCGAGGCGCCCGCGAGGCGCGCGGCTACGATAGACACTTGTTATAGCATACGCGGAGGAAACGCGCAATGAATTCGGAAATCGTCGAATCGTTTTCGGCGATGGTTCGCGAGAAGGGCATCGATAAAGACGTGCTCGGCGGCATCATCGAGGAAATCTTCGGACTGCTCGTCCGGAAAAAATACGGCGAGGAGGCGAACTACGACGTCGTGGTCAATATGGACCGCGGGGATATCGAGATATTCTTGGTTCGCGACATCGTCGAGGACGTCGAGGATCCGAACCTCGAGATTTCCATCGACGAAGTGAACGAGCGGGGCAACGACGAGGAGCTGGAAGTCGGCGAGGAATTCGTCGAGCCGCTCTCGCTCGCCTCCTTCGGCAGGCGGCTGATCAATCTCGCCAAGCAGAGTTTGAACCAGCGTATCCGCGAGATCGAGAAGGACATCGTTTACAACGAGTATAAGGAGTTGCTCGGCGACATCATCATCGGCGACATCTACCAGATCCGCAAGAGCGACATCCTGATTAACCACAACAAGAACGAGTTGCTACTGCCTCGGAGCGAGCAGATTCCGCACGAGCGGTATCGCAAGGGCGACACGGTGCGCGCCATCGTAAAGGAAGTGCGCAAAGGGAAGACGGGTCCGGAAGTGATTTGCTCGCGGGCGGATAATATGTTCTTGGAGCGGCTCTTCGAGATCGAGATTCCGGAGATTTACGACGGGATCATCGAGATTAAGGCGATCGCGCGCGAGCCGGGAGAGCGGGCGAAAGTCGCCGTCGAATCGCAGGATCAGCGCATCGACGCCGTCGGCGCATGCGTGGGGATGAAGGGCGTGCGGATTCACGCCATCGTCCGCGAGTTGAGCAACGAGAACATCGACGTGTTGAGTTGGTCGCCCGAGGCCTCGACGATGATCGTCAAGGCGCTCGCGCCAGGCAAGATCAAAGAGATCGAGCTGGACGAGGAGGAGCGCTACGCGAAAGTGTACGCCGAGAACGATCAGGCGTCGCTTATCGTCGGTCGCAACGGCGTGAACATCCGCCTGGCGATGAAGCTCACGGACTATGACATCGACTTGATCCGCGAGGAGAAACCCTTCGAGGAATACGACGACGTCGAGCTGTTCGATCTCCGCGAGGAGCTGACCGACGAGGTGTACGAGAAATTAATCAACGCCCGATACGATACCGCCGTCGAGGTGCTGAACGCGGGCAAGGAAAAGATTCTCGAGGTCGAGGGTCTCGACGAAGCGGCCGTCGATCGCGTCTTCGAGATCATAGAAGACCAGTTCGAGGAAGAGTAACGCGGTAGCGCCCCGGCGCCGGAGCAAGAATAACGCGGCACATTCGCCGCACGAGAGATATGCCGGAAACAAAGAAAAAAGCCAAGAAGATCCGCCTCTATAAATACGCGGCGGAATACAACCTCTCGACCGACAGCATCGTGAAGTATCTCGAGCAGAAGGGATACAAAGTTAAGTCGCATATGTCGGCGCTCGACGAGGATATGATTTCCGCGATCCGCGAGCATTTTAAGAAGGACATCGAGAAGGCGGAGAACCATTACCGCAAGATCGACGAGTTCCAACGTCGGATGGCGGAGAAGACCGATCGCGACGAGCGCGTCGCCTCGATCGAGGAGGAGGAAGAGGACGTCGTGGACGTCGCGCCGGAGGACGTCGAGGCGCCCGACGAGGTCGCCGAAACGGAGATCGAGAAGGAGCCGGCGGAAACCGAAGCGAGCGACGACGACGTAGCCGAAGCGAGCGACGACGTAGCCGCCGCGAGCGAGGAAGCCGCCGCGAGCGAGGAAGCCGCCGCGAGCGAGGAAGCCGCGACCGACCGACCGCCCGCCGAGGTAATACTCGAAGAGGCGACCGCGGAGGGATCCGAGGAGAAGGAACCCGCGAAAGCAGCGAAGGAAAAGGCGGACGCGGACGTCGCCGACGTCGTGAAGCCCGAGCCGAAAGCCGACGAACCGAAAGTCGCCGCTAAAAAGAAAGCCGCCGACGAACCGAAAGAAGGCGAACCGAAAGAAGGCAAAGGGCGCCAACCGAAATTCAAAACCCATTCGCCCAACGCCACCGCCAAAGGGCTCACCGTCCTCGGTAAGATGGATCTCGACGCCGAGAAGAAAAAGACGGCGAAGAGGAAAGTCGAAGACCCGAAGGGTAAGGAAAAAGAAGACGACAAGAAGAAGCGTCGGAAACTTAAGCGGAAGAAGCCGGACGATACGGCGGCGGGAAAGCGTCGTCGGAAGAAAGTCGTGGTGAGCGACGAAGAGGTAAAGCGCCAAATCCGTCGGACGATGAGCACGATGGACGACTCGGGCGGTTCCTCGCAACGCGCCGCGTCGCGCAAGAAGAAGCGTCGGGAGAAGCAGGAGCAGGAGGAGATTCAACAGGAGATTCGCCAACGCGAAGAGGCGACGCAAATCGCCGTGACGGAGTACATCTCCGTGAGCGAGTTGGCGAATCTGATGAACGTTCCCGTCACCGAAGTGATCGCCAAGTGCGTGCAGCTCGGGCTTATGGTCTCGATCAATCAACGCCTCGAGAAAGACACGATCGAGCTGGTCGCCGACGAGTTCAACTTCGAGGTGGTTTTCGAGGAGGAGTACACCTCCGACGAGATGGAGGACTTCGAGGATCCCGAAGAGTCGCTTAAGCCGCGTCCGCCCGTCGTTACCATTATGGGGCACGTCGATCACGGTAAGACGTCGTTGCTCGATTACATTCGCGAGGCGAACGTCGTCGCGGGCGAGTCGGGGGGCATTACGCAGCACATCGGCGCCTATCAGGTGAAGCTCGACGAAGGGAAGCTGATTTCGTTCCTTGACACGCCGGGTCACGAGGCGTTTACCGCTATGCGGGCGCGCGGCGCGCAAATCACCGACATCGTCGTGCTAATCGTCGCCGCCGACGACGCCGTGATGCCGCAGACGGTCGAGGCGATCAACCACGCCCAAGCCGCGGGCGTGCCCATTATCGTCGCCATTAATAAGATCGACAAGCCGACGGCGAACGTCGATAAGATTAAACAGCAATTAGCCGACCGGAACGTCCTCGTCGAGGATTGGGGCGGTAAATATCAGACGGTCGAGGTTTCCGCCAAGACGGGCGTAAACGTCGATCAGCTCCTCGAGAAGATCCACCTCGAAAGCGAGATGCTGGAGCTTAAAGCCAACCCCGACAGGAACGCCCGCGGCGTCGTCGTCGAAGCCGAGCTGGATAAGGGCAGAGGCGTTACGGCGACCGTGCTGGTGCAGAAAGGCACGCTGAAGATCGGCGATCCGTTCGTGGCGGGCAACCACTACGGCAGAGTTCGCGCGATGTTCGACGAACGGAACAATAAGCTCGAGGAGGCGAAACCCGCGCAGCCCGCGCTTATTCTCGGTCTCGACGGCGCGCCCCAAGCGGGCGACGAGCTGGTGGCGCTCGATAGCGAACGACAGGCGCACGAGATAGCGCAGAAGCGACAGCAACTTAAACGCGAGCAGGACCATAAGCAGGTCCGCCACATCACGCTCGACGAGATATCGCGGCGAATCGCCGAAGGCGGCGTCAAGGAGTTGCCGATTATCGTCAAAGGCGACGTGGACGGCTCGGTCGAGGCGTTAGCCGATTCGATGATGAAGCTTTCGAATCAGGAGGTCGCCGTGCGCGTTATTCACCGCGCCGTCGGCGCCATCACCGAGAGCGACGTGCTATTGGCGAACGCTTCCGGCGCGATCATCGTCGGGTTCCACGTGAGGCCGAACCTCAACGCGCGGAAACTCGCCGAAACGCAGAACGTCGATATCCGGCTCTACCACGTCATCTACGACGCGATTAACGAAGTGAAATCCGCGCTCGAAGGTATGCTCAGCCCGGTGGTTACGGAAGAGACGACCGGAACGCTCGAAGTGCGGGACACGTTCAAGGTGCCCAAGGTCGGCACGATCGCGGGTTGCTACGTGCAGGACGGAAAGATCACGCGCAACGACAAGCTGCGCGTCTTCCGCGACGGCGTGGCGATCTACGACGGCGTGGTCGATTCGCTCAAACGATTTAAGGACGACGCCAAAGAGGTGCTCTCGGGATTCGAGTGCGGCGTCGGCGTGGAGAATTTTAACGACATTAAGGTCGGAGACGTGCTCGAGCCCTATCGCTTAATCGAGACGAAGAAGACGCTCGAAGAGGCGCGGCAAGAATAGCCGAGGCAAGAATAGCCGAGGCGCGAGTCGCCGATCCGCCCAAACGATCCAACCGTTATGGCGCACCGTGTAAAGAAAGTCGAGTCGCTCATCCGACACGAGATTAGCGAGATATTCGTCTATAAACTTCAAGACCCCGCCTTCGGCATCCTTACGGTAACCGACGTGAGCGTGAGTCCCGATCTCCGCAACGCCAAAATCTATCTCTCGGTGTACGACCGAGAGAAGCGCCCCGCCGTGTTGGAGAAGGCGCGGGAGAACGTGAAGCTTATACGAACGGAGCTCGCCAAGCGCGTCCGTCTCCGCTATATGCCCGAGCTGGCGTTCTATATCGACGAGACCGCCGACCAAGTCGAGCGCATCGACGAGCTGCTCAAGGAAGTTAAACGGGGTGAGGATGACCGATCCGCTTCCGAGGATCGACCGCCGGACGCCGACCGATAAGCCGATCGATTTCGCTTCGGGCGCGATCGTCTTAATCGACAAACCGCTCGGCGTAACCAGCTTCCGCGTCGTCGCGCGCGTCCGACGAGCGACGGGCGTAAAGAAAGTAGGGCATGCCGGAACGCTCGACCCCCTCGCTTCGGGACTGCTTATCGTAGCCGTCGGTAGGCAAGCCACCAAACGCGTCTCGGAATTTCAAGAGCTTCCCAAAACCTACACGGGGGAAATCCGTTTCGGCGCCAAAACCAAAACGCTGGACGCCGAAGCCGAGCCGTACGACTTCCGCCCGACGGACGACCTGACGCTCGACTCGATTCGCCGCGCCGCCGAAGGATTTGTCGGGGAGATCGAGCAGATCCCGCCGATGTTTTCCGCCGTTCACCACAAGGGTAAGAAGCTCTACACGTTGGCGCGCAAAGGCGTCGAGGTGGAGCGGGAGCCGCGCCGCGCCTACGTGGAGCGGTTCGAGATCGCGTCCTACGATCCGCCCGTCGCCCGGTTCGAGACGACGGGGGCGAAGGGTCTCTACGTCCGCACGCTCGCCGCGGATTTAGGCGAGGCGCTCGGTTGCGGCGCGTATCTGCAATCGCTGCGCCGCGCCCAAATCGGACCACATCGCGTCTCCGACGCGCTCACGCTCGAGGAATTCGAGCGGAGGTAGGGGGGGATTCCCGCAAAGTCCGCTTATGTAACAGCGATGTTACGCAAAGTCCGCTTATGTAACAGCGATGTTACGCAAAGTCCGCTTATGTAACAGCGATGTTACGCAAAGTCCGCTTATGTAACAGCGATGTTACACAAAGTCCGCTTATGTAACAGCGGTGTTACACAAAGTCCGCTTATGTAACAGCGGTGTTACACAAAGTCCGCTTATGTAACAGCGGTGTTACACAAAAGATAAAGAGCGCGTTAACCTATTTTATTTTATATTGTTAATAACGATGAAAATCGCGATATTCAAAAACACTGAATAGGCGATATGGCAAATAATGGGCGTTACCTACCATTTCGACACCTTCCCTCCTCGCCCCGAGGCAATTAATCTTCATCAGTTCGGAACACTTTTGGGCGAGGCGCATAGCGAGTTGGCGAGATTCGACACCATATTATCGACTATTCCGAATCCGAGCATCCTCTTAACTCCGCTTTCTCAAAAAGAGGCCGAGCAATCCTCGCGAATTGAAGGAACACAAGCGACCGTAAAGGAAGCGCTCGAGTATGAAGCGGAAGGCAAAGGGGAGGACGAAGCCGTCGGCGATGTGCGAGAGCTACTTAATTACCGTTTGGCGATGAACGAAACGGTCGAGGCGCTGAACGATTTGCCAATAAGCGGACGGCTACTGAAACGCGCTCACCGGACGCTGTTATCGGGCGTTCGTGGAGAGCATAAAGATCCCGGGAATTATCGCCGGATAGAAAACCGGATTGGTTCGCCGGGATGTCGCAAAGAAGAGGCGCGATTTATTCCTCCGCCCCCCGAGCAAGTGGAGGATCGGATGAGCGAGTGGGAGCGGTACGTTAATTCCGAGACAAACTCGGATCGACTGATACACTTAGGCGTCGCTCATGCCGAGTTCGAGGCGATCCACCCCTTTCTTGACGGAAACGGGAGGTTGGGCAGAATAATAATTCCGATCTATTTGTATAACTTCAAGGTTATTAGCAAGCCCGTTCTTTATATAAGCGCCTTTTTCGAAACCCGTCGCGACGAATACTACGAACGATTACTCGCCGTCTCTCGCGATAACGATTGGAGCGGGTGGTGCGAGTTCTTCTTATCGGCGGTTAAGGCGCAAGCCAAAGAGAACCACGAAAAAGCGAGCGAAATTATCAAGCTTCATAAAGAATTAAGCGAAATAATGCTTGAGAAATACCGCTCACCTTATATCGGGCACGCTATGGAGGCGATATTCAAGCGCCCGTATTTCAACTCCGCTCAATTCATTGAAGAGTCCGGCATCCCGAACAGGATGACCGCCTCCCGGATTCTTGAAAAGTTGGTGGAAGCGGGAATAATTGAAGAGGGTAGGGCAAAAAGCGGAAGAAGGCCGTCAATCTATCTTTTCCCGGAATTGATGGGTGTCGTGGAATAAACCCGGCGGCGACGCGTCCGCGCCTACCACGTCTCCGACGCGCTCACGCTCGAGGAGTTCGAGGAGCTGCAAGGAGGATGAGGGGGGCGTTTGTATCTGTGCCTTCCTAAACGGGGCTAAAAGCCCCTCGCCTTCGGCTTGCGAGGTGAAGAACGTCGGGCTTCTCTCCGTAAACTAACGCTTAGTTGGAGTCTCCACTATCCGTTTACCTTCTTCGTCGTAATTCAAAGATTTGCTAAAACCGCCGGCGTTCCATATCAGATCAAACGTCGGTCGTAAGATCTCTTCGACATTTACTTCCACTTTATCAATAATGATCTCGGGCAGATAAATGTCGTCTATTTGAATTTCGTGTTGTTCGATAATCAGTTTGTCTGTCTTTTTTTGTTCTTTAATTTTCTCGTT
>WJMR01000215.1 GCA_014727845.1 Ignavibacteriales bacterium | reverse complement strand
GGTTTTATAGATCAGCATAGTATCCTCCCATTCGGATAAGTTGTTTAGAAAGTTACGCAATCGCCGACGCTTTCGCAACGGCTTTTTCTTCTCACTCTATTAATTATACGCTCGGATCGCGAAAATGTTCCCCGTCGGTCCGAAAAAACTTCAGTCTGAGGAGCGCCGCGCCGATCGCCGCGCCCACTCCCGCTCCGAGAGCGTCGGCTACTAAATCGAGAAACTCGCACGAGCGCCCGGGAATGAACGCTTGATGCAATTCGTCGAAGGCGCCGTAAAGGATCGCAATCGCCGCCGCCCATGCGAGCGGACTCGTCGCTAATCGTCGCCACTTCCTCTGATACGCCAACGCCAACGAGAGAAGCGCGCTCAAACCGGCGTAGGCGCCGAAGTGAACGAGCTTGTCGGAAAAGACCAACTCGGGCGCGGCGGATTGCGGCAAGCTCGTGGCGACGAGCAACGCCGACCAATACGCGGCGAGGGTCGCGAAGACCGCCCGATTCCTAAAGTTTGCCATCGTTCTCGACGGAGTCGCGCAGAAAGAGCAACGCGTCCGGCAGCGCCTCGACGACTTCCGACGCCGAGAAACCGAACTCGCTTCGGCGTCCGCGAAGAAGGTCGCCCGCCAAGCTGTGCAGATAAACGCCGATCATCATCGCGTCCTCTTGATACTCGCACTGGGCGGCGAACCCCGCGATGGCGCCCGTGAGCACGTCCCCCATGCCGAACTTCGCCATCCCGCTGTTCCCGACGGGATTGATCAACGACTCCCCGCTCGGCTGGAAAACGATTGTGCGCGGTCCCTTGAGGATCAAATTCGCGCCCGTTTCCTTCACGAACTCGCGACCCGCGGCGAGCAAGTCCTTCTTGAGGTCGTCGAGGTCGGCGCCGAGGAGTCGCGCGAACTCGCCGTAGTGCGGCGTCAGCGCGACGTTTTTCAGATTCACGTCGCGGTACGCCCCGTCGTTCAAGGGGAACAAGCCGTCGGCGTCGAGCACGGTGAAGGGTCGGCGCTCGTCGTTCAAGTAACGCGTCACAAACTCGGCGGTCTCCTCCGCCCTACCGATTCCCGGACCGAGCGCGACGGCGTCCGCCCAAACGACGCGTTCTCGCAACTTGTCGTAGGCGTCGGGCGTCGGATACCCCGCTCCTCCGTCGTCGTATCGTTCGACGACCAGCTCGGGATAAGAGGAGGCGGAAGGATGCGGCGCGGATTTCGGAAAGGCGAGAACGGTGGCGCCCGCGCCCGCTCGGAGCGTGGCGGAGGCGGTGAGGATAGCCGCGCCCGGGTATTGCGCCGAGCCGGCGATCGTCAGCGCCTTGCCCGCGCGATATTTGTGGATGTCCGGCGCCTTCTCCGGAAGCGCGAACAACACGTCCTCGGGCTCGATGAGGTGATCCTCGACGTCGAACTTCTCGAAGAACTCGTCCGAGACGCCGATGCCGCCTTTGACGACTTCGCCCGCGTTGGCGAATCCGTCCGCGAAGAACAAGCCGCGCTTCAACCCGCCGAGCGTGACGGTGAAGTCCGCTTTAAATATCGCGTCGCCCGAACCGAGATCGACGTCGAGTCCCGTCGGGCTATCGACGGCGACTTTGACGGCGGCGAGTTTGTTGACCGTCTCGACGACGCTTTTATACGGCTCGCGGAGCGCGCCCTTGGCGCCGGTGCCGAGCATCGCGTCGAAGATCATTCCGCAACGTTTGAGCGGACGGAGGTCGGCGGCCGATTGATGGCGTTTGATCGTGACGTCGGGGTCGTCTTCGGCGAGGTTGCGGAGGATCCGATAATTGACGCGCGCGTCTTCCGAGAGGTCGTCCTCCTCGCCGAACATGACGACGACGACGGGAAATCCGTTGACGCGGGCGTGGCGGGCGAGCGCGAAACCGTCGCCGCCGTTGTTGCCTTTGCCGCAGAGAAATCCGACGGGGGCGCCGCCGTAATCGACGTAGCGTTCGCCGACGAGTCGATAGATCGACCGCGCGGCGTTTTCCATTAGGACGATACTTGGGTAGCCGAGATCGCGTATCGCGCGCTCGTCGATCGAGCGCACTTGCTCGGCGGTGTAAAGGGGTATCATAGCCGACTATCCTTGACTCGCCGCTCGACGAGACGATCCGGCGACGTTAGCGCACAAACGATTCGATCAACTTAATGATCGAGCCGGGCAAGACGCCGAGAAGAATCACCAACATCGCGGAAATCGTGACGCCCAACAGCGAGACGTTTGAGACGGAGTATTCCATCCGGTTTTCGCTCTTGCCGAAATACATCACGACGACGACGCGCAGATAGAAGTACACGCTGATCGCGCTTGAGGCGACGCCGACGAGCGCCAGCCACGTCGCGCCACCCTCGACGGCGGCGATGAAGACGTAGTATTTTCCGAAGAAGCCCGCCAACGGGGGGATGCCCGAGAGCGCGAACATAAAGAGCGAGAGAAGCGCCGCAAGCGCGGGAGCGCGCGTTCCCAATCCCGCGTAATCTTGCACCTTCAGGTTCGTCTCTTCGGCGCTTTCGATCATCGCGATGATGCCGAAGGCGCCGAGGTTCATAAACGCGTAGGCGACGAGATAGTAGATCACGCCCGCCGCGCCCGTCGCCTCGCCCGAGGCGAATCCGATGAGCATATAGCCCGCGTGCGCCACCGAGGAGTAGGCGAGCATTCGCTTAAGGTCGTCTTGCGCGATCGCCACGATCGCCCCATAGAGCATCGAGAGCGTGGCGACGATCGCGAGGAACGGGAAGAGCGCGTTTTCCGCGCCGTCGAACACGGGTCGGAAGATAAGCAACAACGCCGCAAACGCCGCCGCCTTGCCGACCGTTGACATCAAGCCGGCAACCGGCGTGGGCGATCCTTGATACACGTCGGGCGCCCACATATGGAACGGAACCGCCGCGATCTTAAACGCGAAGCCGATGACGAAGAGCGCCAAGCCCAACACGAAGAGGGGTTGGGAGACGAGGTCCGGGAAGGCGTAGCGGATCGTGTCGAGCGCCATCGTGCCCGAGGAGCCGTAGATCAGCGCCATACCGTACACGACGAATCCCGTCGCGAAGGCGCCGAGTAGAAAATATTTCAGCGAGGCCTCGACGGATTTGTCGCGCTTCCGACGAATGCCCGCGAGCGCGTAGAAACTTATCGACATCTGCTCCAACCCGACGAAGATCACCGCGAGGTCTTTCGCCGCCGCGATGAGCATCATACCGAGCACGCTCGAGAGAACGAGCACGTAATACTCCCCGACGCGCATTTCCGTCTTCTTCGCGTATTCCATCGAGATCAGCGCGACGACGCCGGCGCCGAAGGTGAAGACGAAGTGGAGAATGTTGGTCGCGCCGCCCGAGGCGACGACGCCGCTTAAATGAACGCCCGTCTTATCGACGAAGAACAACGAGACATAGGCGGCGGCGAAGAGCGAGAGCGCCGTGAACCACCCGAGCGTCTTGTCGGCTTCCTTCGTGAACATATCGATCGTCATCGCGACGAGCACGCTCGCGGCGACGATTACGATCGGGAGGAGATGCGTCAGATCGGTGAGTGTGAATTCCATGCTATTCTACAAAGAGTATGTCTTGATCGGTGGTTTCAATTTTCGCGCGGTGACGATCTTCTAAATAGACCGCCAGCTTCGCGTGCTTGCTCGTATCGAATATGTCGTCCTCTTTTTCGACGACGAGCAGCTTGACGTGCTCGTATTTCGAGATCACCTCGCGAAGTCGCTTGAAATCGTTGAAATAGACGTCGGTAAAATCCTTGTGCTCGACGATCGATATCCCTTCCTGGTGCGGCGAGAAGTCCGTGATCATATACTTATCGGCGATCACTTTGATGAAGTCGCACACGAACGGGAGCATCAATCGGTTGTCGAAATACATCCCCGACTTGCCTTGCTCCAACGCCTCTTTTATTGTCGCCATCTCGCTCTCCGTTAAATTAATATACTATTTAAAGAAGACAAACCATACCACGATGAATATCGGGAGAAGGATCGGGATCGAGTATTTCATCATATAGCCGAAGAAGCTGGGCATCCGAATTCCCGAACGCTCGCTGATCGACTTGACCATGAAGTTCGGTCCGTTGCCGATGTAGGTCATCGCGCCGAAATAGACCGCGGCGACGGAGATCGCCTGCAGGAACATATCCTTCGTCACGAACTCGCGCACGTCGCTCACGAGGTTGATGTCGAGATTGAACCTACCGACCGCCGCGCTGAGGAAGTTCAGATACGTCGGCGCGTTGTCGAGGAACGCCGAGAGCGAGCCGGTCGCCCAATAGAGCAGCGTGTCGTTAAGTTGGTCGGAGTTCTCTTTCGCCATCTGCCCGATGAGCTGCAACGCGGGCGTCATCGTCAGGAAGATGCCGATGAAGAGGAACGCCACTTCTTTGATCGGCTCGAAGTCGAACTCGTTGGCGCGCAGCGCGTCCTCGTTCGCCATCGTGTAGGAGAAGTACATCACGGCGAACATAATCAGCTCGCGGATGCCGAAGGGCAAGGGAGCCAAGGAGGGCACCCAGTTCAGCACGTTCGGGTCGAGGAAGACGGAGATCAGGATGATCGCCAAGAACGCGACGTTCTTCAATCCCTTGAACTCGATCTTGCCCGTGTGTTGTTCGGCGTCGTCGCCTTCGTGCTTCTTCAGGTCTTGCGAGTCGAAGACGTAGAAGATTGCGAGGACGACGAGGATCGTCGGAATCCAGATGTACCAAATGTGGAAGAGAGTCCAGAAGAACGGCACCCCTCGGAGGAATCCGAGGAAGAGCGGCGGGTCGCCGATCGGCGTAAGCGCGCCGCCGATGTTGCTCACCAAGAAGATGAAAAACACGATGTGGAATGGCTTGATCCTCCCCTTGTTGATCTTGATGAACGGTCGGATCAACAGCATCGACGCGCCCGTCGTGCCGATGACGTTCGCGATGACCGAACCTATCGCGAGGAAGGCGATGTTTAAAAGCGGCGTTGATTTTTTATCCACCTTAATCATAATGCCGCCGGAGGCGACAAAGAGCGAGCCGAGCAACGCGATGAAGGAGAGGTACTCCTTAACGCTGTGCATCAACGCGTGCATATTGTAGTCGTCGCGAAGCGCGACCAGATAATAGCCCGCGGTGATTAAGCCGAGCGCGATCGCCACTTTGGGGTAATGGCGATCCCAAAACTTGTGGTAGAAGAGCGGTCCCGTCGCGATCATCAAGAGGAGAACGACGAAGGGAATCACGAGAAACGGGGAGGGCGCCTCGCCCGCTCCGTGTCCCGCCTCGGCATGTTCGCCGTTCGCATGTTCGCCGTTCGCATGTTCGCCGTTCGCATGTTCGCCGTTCGCATGCGCGGCGGAGTCGCTCGCGTCGTGCTTCGTCGCTTCGGCGCCGCGACCTTTGCCGCCGCCGGCGCCGTGCGGGCCCGAGCCGTCGCGAAGCCCTCGTCCGCCTCCCCCGCCCTGTTGCGCGAGCTCGGCGTTCTGAATTACGTGATCGCTCGACGCGTCCGCTCCGTCGGTCGTCGTCGTTTGCGGCGCCGCGAGCGTCGTCGCCGCGGCGATAAGGATCGCTACAACTATTTTCATCTTTGCGTCAATCTATGTTTGCGTATAGCGTTCGTCCGCCGCTACCGGTAAAAGACGAACCACACCACCAGATATATCGGTATGAGAATCGGAATCGCGTATTTGACGATGTAGCCGAAGAAGCTCGGCATCCTAACGCCCGCGCCTTCGCTGATCGACTTAACCATAAAGTTCGGACCGTTCCCGATGTAGGTCGCCGCGCCGAAGAAGACCGCCGCGACGGAAATCGCCGAGAGATAGACGCCCAGGTCCACGAACGCGCGCACATCCTCGACGATCGTGATATCGAGATTGACCGACCCCATCGCCGCGCTCAGGAAGTTCAAATACGTCGGCGCGTTGTCGAGGAAGCCCGAGAGAATACCCGTGCCCCAATAGAGGACGGTGTCGTTGAGTTTGTCGGAATTCTGCCGCGCGATCTCGCCGATGATTTGCAGCGCGGGCGTCATCGTCAGGAAGATGCCGATAAAGAGAAACCCGACCTCCTTCATCGGTTCCCAATTGAACTCGTTCGCCTTCATCGCCTCCTTGTCGGATCCGACGAACGCGGCGTACATCACGATCAACATAATGATCTCGCGGATTCCGAACGGCATGGGCTTCAGCGAGGGAACCCAGTCCATCACCTTCGGATCGAGGAAGACCGAGACGAGAATGATACCCAGGAAGGCGATGTTCCGCAATCCTTTAAATTCAATGCCGCCCGTCTCCTCGATCGGCTCGGCGGGTTCGCTCTTCTTGAGGTCGTTCTTATCGAAGAGATAGAAGACGGCGAGAAGAACGAGGATCGTCGGGAGCCAGACGTACCACAAGTTCGTCAACGTCCAGAAGAAAGGCACGCCTCGGAGGAATCCGAGGAACAACGGCGGATCGCCGATGGGCGTAAGCCCGCCGCCGACGTTACTGACGATGAAGATGAAGAAGACGATATGAAACGGCTTGACGCGCCCTTTGTTGATCTTGATAAACGGGCGGATCAACAGCATCGAGGCGCCCGTGGTGCCGATGAAGTTCGCGATCACCGCGCCGATTCCAAGCAACGCCGCGTTGACGAGGGGCGTCCCTCGACGATTGATCTTAATCATAATGCCGCCCGCCGCCACGAAGAGCGAGCCGAGCAACGCGATGAAGGAAACGTATTCCTCGACGCTATGGAGTAGCGACGTGAGGTTGTGCGGATCGTTGAGGAACAGCAGATAGTAGCCCGCCGTTATCGCGCCGAGCGCGACGGCGATCTTCGGATAGTGCGTTTCCCAAAAGTGGTGGTAGAATATCGGACCCGTGGCGATCATCAAAAGGAGGAGGACGAAGGGAATCACCAACGGCGTCGGCGGCATAACGTTCTCGTAGGCGGCGAGGCCGGCTTTTCCGTTCTCGCTTTCGTGTGCGGCGTCGCCGTTTTCGGCGGCTACGGCTTCAACCGCCGCGCTCGTCGTGTCGATCGCGTGCGCGTAGCCGCTCGGCGCGGCAAAAAGAAAAAGCGCTAATAAGGTGGTCGCGCCGAAGCGTATCATCAATTCCCTCCGTTAGTGGATCGACGCCGAAGCGGCGCCGAAGACTTTATCAAGCACGCCGGCCGACGCGGCGTCCGTTAGATGCAAAAAGGTTTCGGGATAGACGCCGATCCAGACGATGAAGACGACGACGGGAATCAACACCGCAAGCTCCCGAACCGTAAGGTCTTTCACGTCCTTCATCTTCTCGTTCGTCACCGTGTTAAAGAAGACGCGTTGATACATCCACAACATATACACCGCCGCGAAGATGACGCCCGAGGCGGCGAATATGGCGTACGCCCACGAGCCGAGCACGGGGGACTTAAACGTGCCCGCCAAAATCAGGAACTCCCCGACGAAGCCGTTTAAACCGGGCAAGCCGATCGACGAGAGCGTGGCGATCATAAAGAACGTCGAGTAGATCGGAACGACTTTCGCGATGCCGCCGTAGTCGGCGATCATCCGCGTGTGGGTTCGGTCGTAGATGAATCCGACCAAGAGGAAGAGCGCGCCCGTCGATAAGCCGTGGTTGATCATCTGAATGACGGCGCCTTGCATCGCCTCCTGCGTGAAGGCGAAGACGCCCAAGACGACGAATCCCAAGTGGGAGACGGACGAGTAGGCGACGAGCTTCTTAAAGTCGGGTTGCACCATCGCCACCAACGCCCCGTATATAAT
>WJMR01000214.1 GCA_014727845.1 Ignavibacteriales bacterium | reverse complement strand
GTTGATGACGGAGATCTACGTGACGTCCGGCAAGAGCGAGGAGGAGCTGCGGGAAATCAACGACGGCATCAAGAAATGGGCGGAGCTTGTCGATGCGCGAATCTGGACGGGCGTAACGAAGGCGCTGGATACGACGGACCTCGAGCTGCTCCACTTTGCCGACGGCGAATCGTTCACCGCCGCCATCGTCGCCTACGTCGATCCCGAAATCGACTCGGCGGCCGCGCCGGGGCAATACGACGAGTACGTCTATTTCGCCGACACGGTCTGGACGCCGCTGATCGTCGAGGAGTGGGCGCCGCTCTTGCTCGAGTTCCGCTTGATCGACGAGGAGCAGATGAATCGGATGGAGAATCGCGTCGCCGATTGGAAAGCCGCCGTCGGCGAACCCGAACCGCCCGCCCCCGTTCCCGTGTGGTACTATCTCGTAGCCGGCGGCGTGTTGGTCGCGGTCGTCGCGATCATCCTCTTCCTCCGCGCTCGTAGTCGCAAGAGGCGCGAGGACGAGTACGACGACCGGGATGAATACGCTTCCGAGGACGACGACGCTCTCGCCGACGACGCTCTCGCCGACGCGCCGCAAGCCGACTCGGATTCGGCGGACGCGACCGACGAGGATCGGACGAAGTTTACGCGGGGAATCGACGAGAAATCCGACGAGGACGACAAATAGCGGACGCCGTTTTTTCGTCGAGTTTCGCTATATTATATAGATAGCTATTTTGCGATTGAGATTCGCCACGAGGATATGAGCGACGAACGACGCTTCGAGAACCGCGATTGTAAGATACTGATCGTGGACGACCAGCCGAAGAACATCCAAGTGCTGGGCAACATCCTTATGGAACGCGAATACAACCTCACGTTCGCCTCGAACGGCGAGGACGCGCTGAAGATCGCCTCGGAGAACGAACTGGATCTTATTCTCCTCGACGTAATGATGCCCGGCATCGACGGCTTCGAGACGTGCCGCCGACTCAAAGGCGACGAGAAGACCGCCGAGGTTCCCGTTATTTTTATGACGGCGCTCGCCGACACGTCGGATAAAATCACCGGGTTCAAAGCCGGCGCGGTGGACTACGTAACCAAGCCCTACGAAGCCGAAGAGATCACCGCGCGCGTCGAGACGCATCTCACCATCCGCAAGCTCGAGCAGAACCTCCGCAAACGCGTGGACGAGCTCGAGATCCGCAACAACTTCATTCGCCGCACGTTCGGGCGCTATCTATCCGACGACATCGTCGAGAGCTTGCTCGAACATCCCGAGGGCGTGCGGATGGGCGGCGAGAAGCGCGTCGTCTCGATCCTGATGTCCGACCTCCGCGGCTTCTCATCCGTCACCGAGCATATGCGACCCGAGCAAGTGGTCGCCTACCTCAACAACTATCTCGGCGTAATGACCGACGTGATCCTCAAATACGACGGGACGATCGACGAGTTCATCGGCGACGCGATTCTGGTCATCTTCGGCGCGCCGATTTGGAAGGACGACCACGCCGAACGCGCCGCCGCCTGCGCCGCGGATATGCAACTGGCGATGACCCGCTTTAACGAGGCGAACCGCGAGCAGGGCTTGCCCGAGGCGTGGATGGGCGTCGCCGTCAACACCGGCGAGGTGATCGTCGGGAACATCGGCTCGATGAAGCGCGCCAAATACGGCGTCGTCGGGAGGAACGTCAACATCACCTCGCGCATCGAGTCCTACACCGTCGGCGGACAGATTCTCGTTTCCGAAGGCGCCTACCAAGCCGTGAAGGATAAGGCGATCATCAAGAAGTCGATCAAGGTCAATCCCAAAGGCGTGCGCCGCCCCATCGAACTCTACGACTTGGCGGGGATGAAGGAGCCGTATAACCTACGCGTCCCGACGTTCGAGGAGCCGCTCGTCGCGCTCAAAGAACCGCTCGCGCTCTCCTACGTCGAATTGGACGAGAAGAGCGCGGACCACGTGGCGTTCGAGGGGAGGATGATGGAAGTCTCGAAACGGCGGGCGCTCGTCGAGTTGAAGCGCGCGACGACCGCGTTCACGAATTTGAAGATCACGCTCCACGACCACGATTCGGAGGCGATCTACGCCAAGGTCGTCGAAACGCTCGAGAACGACGGAACGTGCGTCGTTCACTTCACTTACATGCCCGACGACGTCAAGCGGCGCGTCGCCGATCTCGTTTCGGGAAAACAAAACGGAGGCGCCGATGCGTAGCCCCGCGACGCTCGCGGCAACCCCGCTTATGCTTGTGGCGCTCGCGCTCGGAACCGCGGCGCGCGGGCAATCCGACGAGCCGGACCTGCTGTTTCCCGGCGGCGGCGGCGGCGGCTACGGCGGACCCACCTTCACCGTCGCGTCGTTTATGGGCGAGCCGTGTCTCTTCCCCGGCGGCGGCGGCGCGTGGCAAATCAACCGCAATGTCGCCCTCGGCGGTATGGGCGGCGCGTTGGCGACCGATATAAAGGCGCCCGAGGTGGCGCAAACCAACCCCGACGGCGAGTATTTCGTTAAGTCGGGTTACGGCGGCGTCTTTCTGGAGTTCACCGTCTTTCCCGAGCGGCTCGTTCATCTGCGGATCCGCTCGCTCCTGGCGGCCGGAGGGTTGACCTACTCCTTGAGGAACCAATATTCCTTGGAGGACGCCGAAGGCACGGCGTTCTTCATGTTCTCGAACGTCGTCTCCGTCGAGGTTAATCTCTTTAAGTTTGTCCGCGCCTTCGCGGGCGTCGGTTATCGGGCGGTGGAAGGCGGCAGACTCTCCGGCTTACGCGCCTCGGAGTTAAGCGGTATGGAAACGCAGTTCGGACTGAAATTCGGAGTATTTTAAGGAGAAGCCGACGACGCCCTCCGAGAACGGAGGACGCGCCCGACGATTATGAACCATCTCGCGCGTATAGCGATACTACTCACGGCGTTCGCGGCGCCCCTCTTCGCGCAATTCGAAGGCGACGAGGTGGACGACGAGTTGCTCGAGCAACTCCGCCAAATGTCGCTCGAAGATATTCTCGACGAAAAGATTAGCGTCGCCTCGCACGTTCCCCTCTCGACGCGCGAGGCGCCGGGCATCGTCACGGTCATCACGCGCGAGGATTTAATCAACACGGGCGCGCGCGACTTGATCGACGCGCTCACGCTCCTCGTTCCCGGCTTCCACTTCCTCCAATCCGAATACGGTCCCATCGGCCTCGGCTCGCGCGGCGTTTTCGCCTACGAGGGCAAGATGAAGATTATGATCGACGGGATGACCGTCAACGACGAGGCGTACGGCGGATTCATCTTCGGCAACCGCGTCAACCCCGAGAACATCGAGCGGATCGAGGTGATCCGCGGTCCCGGTTCGGTCATCCACGGCGGCTACGCGGGGCTCGCCGTAATCAACGTCGTTACGCGAGATTTCGCATCCATCGACGGCGCCTACGTTTCGGGCAATCTCTCGCGGATGTCCGACGCGTTCTCGCATCGCGACGTCGCGTTCGGCTACGGCGACCAGATCGGCGACTTCGACGTCTCGCTTACGGGCTTCACGGGTAAAGGTAAACTCAGCGACCGCGAGTACGTCCCCTACTTCAAGGGGATGCAATCCTTCGGCGCCAAGCACATCGAGTTCCGCCCCCTCCACGCCAACCTCGACGTTCGCTACGACGATTTCGATCTTCGTCTCCTCTACGATCGCTACGACTACGACCTCGAGGAAACCTTCGCCAACGATATGCTCACGGCGTTGTTGCAATATCGCTACGAGCTTTCGGAATCCTCGACCCTCCGCCCCTACCTCGAATATAAGTGGCAACGACCATGGCAAATCGAGGGGGAAGGTCCCCTCTTGATGGACGGCGTCGCCTACCGCGACACGGCGTACCGGAACGATAAGGACGTGATTCACCGACGGCTCGGCGTCGAGTACGCCTGCGAGATCTTTCAGGGCTTTCACCTTCTCGCCGGCGCCGAGGCGGCGAGCGCCGTAACCAAAGTGAACGAGCGGAAGCGCGGCTATATGGAGATCTCCTTCGGCGGAACCGACTCGACCGACCGGATCGAAGCCGAGGAGTACGTCGCCTTCGCGCAAATCATCTATCAATCGGAAATCGGCAATCTCGTCGTCGGCGGAAGATATTTCACCCACTCGCTTTTTGATCAATCCTTTGTGCCGCGCGTCGCGCTCACGAAAATCCTCGACCCGTTCCACGCCAAACTGATGTACAGTCAATCGGTGACGCTACCCGGTTCGAAATACTACAACTCCGCGCTCACGTCGGAGAAGGGCGAGATCTACGAGTTCGAGGTCGGCTACCAAATTTCCGAGTCCAACCAGTTTCTGCTCAACGGATATATGATCGACTTCCGCGACGTGATCGGCTTCCGCTTGAACGAAACGACGGGCTACAACTACTACGATAATTTCGAGCGAATCGGGTCGCGCGGCTTCGAGATCGAGCATCGGATGGTTACCTCGAATTTCCGCTTGGGAATGAACGCGGGGTGGTCGGTTCTTTCGGACAACTCGAACGCGCTGATCGCCGTGCCCGACGAGGGCAAACGCGCGCTCGGATTTCCGCACCTCACCTTCAACGCCTACGCGACGATCAAACTCGAGGACGACGTCGCCATCACGCCGTCCTTCACCTACTTCGGCGAGCGTTACGGCTACATCGGCGGCGAGTTGCACGAAACGCCCGCGGGCATCGAAGTGGACGATCAAATCAAAGAGTTCGGCTCGACGTTCCTGCTCAACCTCAACTTCAACACCAAGGATCTCGTCGCCGACGGGTTGGACGTCGATATCGGGATCCGCAACCTGTTGAACCAATACTACGAATACTTGCAGCCGTTCCGCGGCTATATGTCTCCCCTCCCCGCGCCCACCATGTCGGCGACGTTGCGCGTTTACTACGAGTTGCCGTTTTGAACCGTTCGTCGTCGTCATATCGTCCGCCACTTCGCTTCGCCGCGCTGACGGTCGTGTGCGCGTTGGCGTTCGGCGGCGCGGCCTCGGCGCAGATGTTGCCGCTAACGCCGGGCGTTCAGGCGATTATGTTCTCTAAGATTTTCTCCTATGTCAAGACGATAGACGACCCCGCGCGCGTGTCGGTGCTGATCGTCGTCACGCCCGAGGTCGAGGACGCCGAAGCGATCGTCGAGGCGTTCGAGAACGAGAAGATCGACGCGGGGAGCCGCAACCCGGAGGAGGCGCTTAAGGCGATCGGCGCCGGCTCGATTGTGTACTTCCCTTCGGGCGTCGAGTCGCGGGGTTTCCGAGAAACGTTGGAGCGCAACGGCGCGCTCTCGCTCTCCGGCGATCCCTCCGCCGTGGAGCGCGGCGACGCGGCGATCGGGGTGGGACTCCAAAACCGAAAGGCGAAGATTCTCATCAACCTCCCCCGCCTCGAAGCCGAGCGACACAAGATATCCTCCGAGCTTATGAACCTCGCCATCGTCTATCGGTAGGCGCGTATGCTCGACGCTCTCAAATCATTCTATCATCACCGGGTCGGCTCCCTCGCCGCGAAAATGGCCATCCCGATCGCCGCGCTGATGATCTTCGTCTCGCTCAACATCTACTTCATCGTGCCCGACGTGATGCATAGCAGGTCGCTCGATATGACGCGCGACAAGGCGGCGAGCATCGCGACGATGACCGCCTACACCGCGCGCGCCGCGTTGGACTTCGGACTGCACGACCAAATCCAAGAGGCGATTGAAACGGCGCTCCAGAACGAAGACGTCGCCTTCATCGTCGTCGTGGATTCGGACGGCGAGATCGTGGACGCGTTCAACCAAGCGCTCGCCGATCGGGTCGGTTTCCGAACGGCGAACGAGCGCCACGAGTTGGAGGAGGAGGAGATCTACCAAATCCGCAAAGCCATCGCGGTGGACGATCGCGACGTCGGCGCGCTCTATCTCGGACTCTCGCTCGCGGGCGTCTATCGCGACATCGAGAACTTCCAGACGACGATGATATTCATCGCCCTCGGCTTCTCGGTCATCGGCGTCCTCGCGGCTATCGGCATCGGACGCGCGACCACCGCCCCGATGCGCGAAATGTCCAAAACGTTCGGGCAGATCGCCGACGGCGACCTCACCAAACGCGTGGACGTCGAAAGAAGCGACGAAGTGGGGTTGATGGCGCGCTCGTTCAACGTGATGGTCGAATCGTTGGAGCTCGCCTACAACTCGCTCGAGGATTTCAACTCGCAGCTCAAAACCGAGATCGCCGACCGCGAACGCGCCGAAGCCGAGCTCCGCAAGCTAACGCAAGCCATCGTCCAATCCCCCGTATCCATTATGCTGACGAACGTCGATCTCACTATCGAGTACGTCAATCCGAAATACCTCCAAGCGACGGGGTTTCGCGAGGAGGAGATTGTCGGGACGAAGTCGGACTTCCTCGCGAACGCCAAGGAGGACCCCGAGGCGTTCAACGGTCTCGGTAAAACGCTGGCGGCGGGCGACGAGTGGAAAGGCGAGTTCTTGAACCGCGACAAGGAAGGAAACGAGTATTGGGAGATCGCGTCGATCTCGCCCATCACCGACGAGCGCGGCGTCGTAACGCACTACGTCACCGTTAAGGAAAACATCACCGAGCAGAAGGCGCTCGAGGAGAGCGGCAGGAAGTACGACTTCATCGTCAACTCTTCTCGCGAGTTTATGGCGCTCGTCAATCGCGAGTATCGCTTCGAGGCGGTCAACGAGTCGTTCTGTCGCGCGCTCGACCGCGAACGCGAGGAGCTCCTTGGCTCGACACTCTCGCGGGCGTTCACCGAGAAACGCTTCCGCGAGGAGATGAAATCCTCCATCGACGCGTGCTTCGAGGGGGGCGAGCTTTCGTTGGAACTCGGCATCGTCTTGCCCGGCTTCGACGAGGAGCGGACGGTCCACTTTCGCCTCTACCCCTACTACGACGAACACCGTCGGATAACGCACGTCGTCTCCGTCGGCGCGGACGTAACCGAGGAGCGCCGCACCGCGCGCGTCCTCAAAGAAAGCGAGGAGCGCTACAAGGGTCTCGTCGCCGAGCTACCCGATATGGTGATCGTGCATCAAGGCGGGAAAGTCGTCTTCGCCAATCAGGTCGTCGAGGAGATCACGGGCTTTACTCCCAACGAGGCGGCGGAGCGGGACATCTTCGATATGCTCAAGCCGGAGGATCGTCCGCGCGTCGTCGAGCAAATCGAGCGGCGCTTGGCGGGCGAGGACGTGAAGAGTTTCGAGATCGAGATCGTGAAGAAGGACGGAAGCTTGTTGCCCGTCGAGGTGCGCGGCGCGGTTATCGCGTACGGCGGCAGACCCGCGATCCTCAACGTCATCGTCAACATCGAGGATCGAAAGAAGTTCGAGGAGAAGCTTAAGCGCGTCAACGAGGAGCTCGAGCGGGGCATCGCCGAACGAACGTCCGAACTCTCGCAAGCCGTCGAGCTTCTGCAAAAAGAGATCGAGGAACGGAAGCAGTTCGAGGAGTCGTTGCGGGACAGCGAGGAGAAATTCAAGGCGCTCGCGGAATACTCGAACGACGTGATTATGCGATTCGATCGCGACTTCAAAATCCTCTACGCCAACCGCGCCTCCGAGGCGATTATGGACGTGCCCGCGGACGAGTTCGTCGGCAAAACGATGACCGAGATCGGGTTCGCCGCTTCCATTGTGAAGGTGTGGAGCGGCGCGCTGGAGAAGGTGTTCGATCGCGGCGTGGAGCGTCGCGTCGAGTTCCAAACGACCGAGGGGGTGTGGATCGACCTTATCATCTCGCCCGAATTCTCGAAGGAGGAGCGCGTGAAAACGGCGCTCGCGTCGGCGCGGGACATCACGCAGCTCAAGGAAAACGAGCGCGCGCTCATCGCGGCGAAGGAAAAGGCGCTCGAGGCGTCGCGACTGAAGTCGGAGTTCCTCGCGAACATGAGCCACGAGATCCGCACGCCGATGAACGCCATCCTCGGCTTCACCGACTTGATCAACGCCTCGCTCGAAGATCGGAAGCAGAAGTCTCGACTCGACGCGATTAAAACGGCGGGAAAGAATCTCCTCACGCTCATCAACGACATCCTCGACCTCTCGAAAATCGAGGCGGGGAAATTCGAGCTTAACTACGAACCCGTAGATCCGCGCGCGCTCATCGAGGAAGTCCGACAGATTTTTTCCGCGCGCATCGCCGAGAAGAATCTCGAGTTCGACGTGCGGATCGATCCCGAACTACCCGAGGGCTTGCTGCTGGACGAGGTTCGCCTCCGCCAAGCGCTGTTCAATCTTATCGGCAACGCGGTCAAGTTCACCGACGAGGGCGGCGTGAAGCTCCGCGTCGAGAACGTGTATAAAGCCGAGGATCGGAGCAAGGTCGATCTCCTCTTCACCGTCGAGGACACGGGCGTCGGCATTCCGAAGGAATCGCAAAAGGAAATATTCGAATCCTTCAAACAGCAAGAAGGACAAAGCGCGAGGAAGTACGGCGGCACGGGCTTGGGCTTGGCGATCACCAAGCGCCTGGTGGAAATGATGGGCGGCGATATTTCCGTCGAGAGCGAGCCGGGCGTCGGTAGCGCGTTCTTGATGCGCCTCCGCGACGTCGCGGCCGCGTCGATTCAACGCTCGGCGCTCGTCAAGGCGGAGGAACGGCTCGATCGGATCGTGTTCGACGAGGCGACCGTGCTCGTGGTGGACGACATAAAAACCAATCGCGACCTTATCGTCGAGTTCTTCGCGACAACCGCCGTTACAACCGTGACCGCCGAGAACGGCGCGGAAGCGATCGAGACGGCGAAGGCGTCCAAACCCGACGCGATTCTTATGGACATCCGTATGCCCGTGATGGACGGTTACGAAGCGACGCGCCGCATTCGCGCTATTCCGGAGCTTGACCAAACGCCGATCGTCGCCGTCACCGCGTCGGCAATGAAGGGCGACGAAGACAAGATACTCGGATCGGGATTCGACGACTACCTCGTCAAACCCGTGCAACTCGAAGGACTCATCGGGACGCTTAAGAAATATCTGTCGTACGTGGAAACCGAGGCGGCGGAGGATGCGCGAGAAGCGGCGGAGACGTCGGAGCGAAGGGAGATTCCCCCAAAGGCGGCGAACGACGCGCTCGAACTATTCGACGACGAGTTGTTCGCGCTGCACGAGAAGGCGGCGAAGAACCACTTTTTGCGGGACGTCGCCGATTTCTGCGATCGGCTCGACGGCGTCGCCAAGGAAACCGAGCTCGCGGCGCTGAAGGAATACGCCGACGACTTGCGCTTTCATGTCGAGAGTTTCGACGTCGAGAAGATGGGCGCGCGGCTCGACGAATTCGAGGCGCTCGTCGAACGCATCCGCGACGCGGCGAACGGAGCGGGTTAGCCGTCCTCGCCCGTGTCGAAAGAAATATCCAGCGGACGATTTCGCGAGTACTCCGCGAGGTCGGGCGGCGTGCGTTCGTACTTCCCCTCGAAGAGCGGACTCGAGATGATCATATCGGCGGTCGAGCGATTGCATGCGGTCGGGACGTTCCACACCACGCTAAGCCGCAACAACGCCTTCACGTCGGGGTCGTGCGGGTGGGCGTCGAGGCCGTCCCAGAAAAAAAAGAGCGCGTCGATCTTGTCGTTGACCAACATCGCCCCGATCTCTTGATCGCCGCCGAGCGGTCCGGATCGCACCTTTTCCACCTCCACGCCGAGCATTTTTTCGACGACCGTTCCGGTCGTACCCGTCGCGATTAGCCGATGGCGCGTCAGCGCGTCGCGGTTGAAATAGACCCACTCAAGCAAGTCGCGCTTCTTATTATCGTGGGCGATGAGCCCGAGTCGTAGTTTTCGTCGCATAGTTCGCTCCCGTGAAAATAGCCACGTAATATGCCCGTTTGGAATTCCAAAGGCAACGAGAGGCGACGTTTTCGCGGCTTTCTATTAATGCAAAGTTTTAATATTTTCCAAATCAGCGCACGGACGCACAGAACTCCGGAGACGATATGAAAACGCTACGCGCACTTCTCGTAATCGCGACGCTCGTCGCGACGACCTCCGCGCAAACGCCGCACCTGATACCGTTCAACTACGAGGGAAAGTGGGGATTCACCGCGCCCGACAAAGAACTCGTCATCGCGCATAAATACGACGAAGCGAAACCCTTCAACGAAGGATTGGCGGCGGTTCGCGTCGGCGACCTTTGGGGCTACATCAACGAAGCCGACAGCATGGTCGTCGAGCCGAGCTTCGACGAGGTCGAGAATTTCTATGAAGGCGTCGCCATCGTGCGTCGCTACCACCAGAACGCCTATCTCTCGAATAAAGGCGAGCTACTCACGCCGTTCGAGTTCGACTTCGCGCAACGATTCATCGAGGGACGAGGCAGAGTGGAGAAAAAATCTCTCGTCGGATTCGTGGACGACAAAGGCGAGATGGTCGTTCCCGCGATGTATGAAGACGCGGGCGACTTCCACGAGGGCTTGGCGGGCGTGCGCCACAACGGTCTCTGCGGATTTATCGACCGAGACGGCAATCCGGTTATTCCCTTCGAGTACGAGGATTTCGGTCACTTCAGTTCCGGATTGGCGCCCGTGAAACAGAACGAGCGCTGGGGCTACCTATCCGACGAGGGGTTCCTCGCGATCGAGTTCCAATTCGAGGATGCGTCGCCGTTCAGCCAGGGCGTCGCCGCGGTGATGAAGGACGGGATGTGGGGATTCGTCAACCGCGCGGGCGAGATGGTGATCGATTTTCAATTCCTCGAAGTCGGTTCGTTTAACGGCGGACTCGCGCCCGCAATGTCCGTCGAAACCTTCGAGTGGGGATACATTAACGGCTACGCCGAGTTCGTCGTCGAGCCGGAGTACGAGTTCGCCTACCCGTTCCAAGACGAGCGCGGCTTGGTGAAGGACGGCAAAGAGTTCGGCTTTCTCAAACCGACGGGCGAAATGATTTTCGACAACGACTTCAAACACGCCGAAGGATTTTACCGAGGATTGGCGTACGTCAACTACGACGGTTTGTGGGGTTATCTCGGCAAAGACGGAACGCTCTACATCGAGGAGTGACGCGTCACAACTCGACGCGAACCGTTACAATCTCCTTACCGTCCGCCGCGATCTCGACGACGGCGCCGTCGATTCTCGGCACGCCCTTATCCGACGGGCGTTCCGCGAGATCGACGTAACGCGCCTCTTTCACCTCCGCGTAAAAACGTAGCCTTTCGGTTTGCGCCTCTTCGGTCGGATTCCACATCCGCGCCACGATCGCCTCGCCGTCTTCGCTCGTCTTTATCGCCGCGAGCGAGAGCGCGCCCGACTCCAACCGTAGGAAACTCGCCCGCGCCGGCTCCTCGCCCGCAAGCGGCGGAAATCCCGAACGGATCGTTCCCGTTTGCGAGGCGACGATTTCCGTCGAGAGGATATCGTGCGCCTCCAACGCCCGTTGCCTCGCCCGCTCGCCCGCGAACGGCATAATCGCGTATCGGTACCGAATCTCGCCAAGCTCGAGTCCGTCGCGCTCCCCGGGCGTTCCCACCGTCCGTCGGAAGGAGCGCAACAGCGTCGTTTCCATCGTGCGCCGCTCGTCCTCGCGGACGCCCCCCTCGCGGAAGCCGCCGCCCGAGACGAACGCCAACCCCCGTTCGCCCCCGCCAATCGCCATAAATCCAAGAAACGGTTTTTGAACAAGCTCGTACTCTTGCCACTTAAACGTCTCGCGGTCCCTCGCGATCGGTCGCTCGACGACGTCGAACGCCGTGTGGGCGAGGTAGGTATCCGCCTCGACGTCGGTCGGGAAAAGCGCGCGCAAACGGTGATCCTCCGCGACGTTCTCGACGACCGTCTCGATCTCGACGTAGCTCGCCGTTTTCGTCAACGTCACGAAGTCCGTGATATTCGTCTCGACGCGCTCGTCGGTTCGCCGTTCGCCGCGCCAATCGTAGCGTTTCGGAAGCGAGAGGGTCCTTCGAATCGCAAAGCGTACGAGCTCGGGACCGTCGTCGATCACGGAGAGCCGGGCGTCGCCCGCGGCGGTCGAGACCGTCTCGTCGTTCACGGTGAAGGAGTGGAACCATCCGCTGCCGATCTCGCTATCGTCCTCGTAAATCAATAAGTCGTCGTACGTCTCCCCCGTCGCCTTGTCGAGCAGGCGCAACGTCCCGTTTGGATTGATCGCGAGCGCGACGCGGTCGTTCTCGGCGGAGGCGGGTCCCGTGCGCAACGATCCGGCGTATCGGACGGGCGAGTCGCTCTGACGCGCGCGCACGGCGACGAACCCCAACGCGGGCAGGTCGATCTCGGCGGCGACCATATAACGCGAGACGACGCCGTCGCCCCCCTCGGTTGTGGTTAAGGCGTAGCGCGTCCGCTCTTGATGACGTGGATCGATCGACAAGCGCAGGTAGGGAATCTCCTCCCCCTCGATCGTGTGAAGCGTGAAGGACTTGACGTTCTGCGAACCCGGGAACCCTTCGGTGAATTGCGTCGGGTAATCGGGCGGAAGATCGACGGGAAAGACGACCGTCTCCTTACGCGCTCGCGGCAAGGGATTCGAGAGGACGACCGCGAATTCTCGCTCCCCTTCCGAGGGGTCTTTGCGAGTCGCGGCGAGGAAACCGACGGCGCGATTGCGCAACTGCTTCGCGAGGATCTCCGCCTGATCGTAGCGATAGCTCATATCCCGATGCGTTTGGTCTATCGAGCATCCGCACACACTGTCGTGCGCGTGATTGAGAAGCGTGTACTCCCACGCGGTTCGGAAGAGTCGTCGCGGCGTCTTGTCGCCGAGCGCGCGCGCGAACGCCGCGAAGGGTTCCGCCTCGCTCGCGAGGAGACGCTCGCATCGATCGTTCGCTTGCTTCAGTCGGACGCGCGAGGAGCCGCAGTTCGGGATAAGCCACAAGTAAGGATACGTCCCTTTCGCGGGTTCTCGTAGTTCGCCGACGCGCGTCGGAAGATTGATCGCCGTTCGCTCGGCTTCGTCGAAGAAGGCGGGCAATGAGGAGTGCGTCGTGTCGAGTTCCGGATAGGCGCCGCGCAGAAGATCGAGATAACGCTTCGGATTCGATGCGGGGGGCATATGATCCATCGAGTCGAAGAGCGCGATCGTCGAACCGTTCGCCCGACTCGTTTCGTGCCTCGCATAGTCCTCCATCGTCTTGGTCGCTCGTTCCTCGGCGGTCGAATCCTCCTCGGCGTCGGGCGCCTCGAGGATGTGTCGCGCCTGCGCGAAGGCGGCGTAGCCGTATCGATCCTGCAACTTGAACGTAAACGTCTCGTCCCCGTTCGGCGCGCGCCACGTGAAATACATCGGGGTCGTGTGTTCGTTCGCGCCCCGCCCCATCACCGCGCGGGTTATTCCGAAGCGGCGGAAGAGTTGCGGCGCCTGCGAGGTATGGCCAAACATATCGCAGACGTAACCGACCGCCATCGGTTCGACGCCCCACTCCTCGCAAATCATTTTCCCGAAGAGGAGATTGCGAACGAGCGCCTCCTGCCCCGTCGCGAAAAGATCGGGCATCGTGTGCCACGGACCGATGAGGATGCGTCCGTCGGCGACGTGCCGCTTCAATCGCGGCTCTTCCTCGGGTCGGATTTCAAGGTAGTCTTTAAGAACGCACGTTTGTCCGTCGAGATGAAAGTGCGCGAACTCGGGGTCGCGGTCGAGAAGATCGAGGAGGTCGTCCATCACCTCGACGAGGAGAAGGCGGAATTCTTGGAACGGGCGATACCACTCGCGATCCCAGTGGGTTCCCGAAATGTAGTGCGCGCGAAACGGTTTGGATGCGTTATTCGGCATAGGAGCTATCGTAATAGTTAAATAGTCGTTAGTTAACCCGTTAATTAAGAACCAAGCGGCTAAAGCTTAAGTCGCACGCCCCACTTTGTAAGCGCGGCCGTTGCGCCAAGTATGGCGAACGAGAAGACGATCGACCAAAGAATCGCGGGAACGCCTTGATGAAATTGATCCAACCATGCGGCAACGCCCAACGCTCCGAAAAGGGCGTAGAGCGTGTATGGAAGAATGTACGCGAGTAGCGGATTGACGCCCGCGGGTCGGAGGAACGCGAACCATCCCTCCTTATCCCGAAGATCGACGAGCCAATAGAAGAACGCAAAGAGCGCCGCGCAAATCGAAAGCGAGTAGAGCGCCCATCCGGGTGTGGCGCGAGTCTTCGAGATTCCGAACGCGTCCGCCAACAAGTAGCCCGCGACGAAGAGAAAGGCGGCGTAGGCGAGCGCCCATACGATCCGCTCCTTCGGCGTTTTCGTCGGCGCGTCCTTAAGGAAGAGCGTCGAGACGACGACGCCCGCGACGACCATCGAGGAATGCGTGCCGATCTGCCCGCCGAGCCACACATAGTCGCGCACGACGCCGAAGAAATCCAGCGCGCCTTGTTGATCGCCGATAAAGAGGAGCGTGAGGAGCGCCTGCGCGCCGAGAAGCGCGGGGAGCCGGTTACGGAACGCGAGGTACGTCGCGCTCGCGGTTAGATACGCCCATCCGATTAAGCCGAGGATCCCCCACCAATACGTGCGCATCCAACGAACGCTCCCCTCCTCGTCGCCTCGGTAGAGAATCGCCAAGACGATCAACACGATCGCTCCGAAAATCTTTAAGCCGTTCGCGAGTTTCGAGTCGAGCGTTTTCGGATAGACGTTCCACGCGAACATCACGGCGACGAAGACGAGGAAGGTCCACCAATCGCCGCTCAGCGGCATGGCGTCCTCGCGGAAGCCGTGCATGTTCACCATAAACACGCCGAGTATGAGGAGCGCGCCCGTGCGGAGTAGGATGTGCGACCACAGGTCGGCGGCGCTCGCGCCCCGCTCCATCCGCTTGCCAAGCGCGAGCGGGATGGACATTCCGACGATGAAGAGGAACGCGGGAAAGACGACGTCCACGAACGACATCCAGTCTTGCTCGGACGGGGCGTGCTTCATCCACGCGGGTATTCCCTCGTGGCGCGCCAGCTCGTTGACGAAGACCATCACGAAAATCGTCAAGCCGCGGAAGACGTCGATGGACGCGACGCGCCCGCCCTTCTCCTCGCTCATCTCGCTCTCCCGTTTCTGAGACACGCCTCCACGAGTTCGTCGATCGTCGTCGTCGCGAGACCGATACAGGAATCCGCCGCGCCGTAGTACACTTTCACCTCGCCGTTCGGTTCAACGATCGCGCCATTCGAGAAGACGCAATTGATCGTCTCTCCCGTCCGCTCGTACGGCTCGCGCGGCGTGAGGATGAACTCGGGAGACTGCCCGACGACTTTCGACGGGTCCTCCAAATCCAACAACACGACGCCGAGGCGATACACATAGTTAACCGCGAGCCAAACGCCGTGGAAGATCGTCAGCCAGCCCGCGTCCGTTTTGATCGGCGTCGGACCGACGCCCCACTTCTGCCGGAACCACGTGACGGGTTCCAACTCGATCGCCTTCGACTCGCCCCAATGCACGAGATCGGGCGAGTAGGAGACGACGTTGATCACGTCGTCGCCGCTCATCGGTCGGTCGAAGCGCGCGTATCCGCCGCCGATTTTTTCGGGGAAGATCGCGCAGTTGCGGTTCCACGGTTCGGCGATGTAGGCGACGCGCTCGAACGTGGCGAAGTCGTCCGTCTTAAGCAACCCGATGCGGACGGTCTCGTCGAAGCCCTGCGAGCAGTATGTTATATAGTAGGAATTCTCCAGAAGGGTGATCCGCGGATCGTAGAGATGCTTCTCGGGCATTCCGTCGTCGATCGGGTTGGTAATCGCGATCGGCGTCGGCTCGACCGTGAAATCGACGCCGTCTCGGGAGCGGCAAACATGCAGCTTGTTGTCGCGTCGTCCGTCCTCGACGCGCGCAAGAAGTATATACTCGTCGCCGAATTTCGTAGCGCCGGGATTGTAAATCGCGTTGCAGAGGAACGGGAGGTCGTCGCTCGTCAAGATGGGATTGCGCCCGTGTCGGCGCAGGAGTTCGCTTGTCATCGTCGTGCGTCCTTGATGGAGAATATCGGTTCGCCCTTGAACCTTACCGTTTTTCTGAATAACGTTGCCGGTTAACTTACGCAATAATCCGGTAACCCGACAAGACGAAATCCACGTTATGACGCACGACTCCCCCGACGTTCTGTTCTTTAAAAGCGAATCCGACGGCAACCCGCGCGGCTACAGTTACATCACGATAGCGAAATCCGATTACGTCCTCCAAGAAGGCGACGTCTTCGAGTATGAGATTTTCATCGACGTCGCTTCGCCGCGCATTCAAGCGGGCGCGGACATTACGTTCGCTTCGGGACGCGCGCTACGAGACTTGAACATCGTCGATCAATACTGGCAGACGTCGAAACCGTACGCCTACCTCCTCGACGCGGCGGGGTCGTGGTTTCACCGTCGGATGGATCTAAGCTCCCTCGCCGGCGAGAAACTTTCGAGCGTCGAGATCGCGATCGTCGCGCCGCTCGCGGGCGTGTACGTCGCGTGCTTCAAGCGATTGGTGATTACGCGGAACGGAGAGGTCGTCGCGTCCTTCTACGAGTCGGGCGAACCGGAGCGCCGGGAGGAGGCGTTGCAAATGGGGTTCTCGAAGAACGTCGTCGAGCCGATCCGCCAAGAGGAATACCGCGCCGCGCTCCTTCGCGCCGTCGATCCGCCGAGAATTTCTCCCGACGTACAATTCGCTCAACGCCTCGTGGAGACGCTCGCCGACGAACGCGACCGCTTGGCGCCCTTGATCGACGAGGCGATCGCCGCGCTCGACTTCGACGCATTCCGCGACAACGACGACAAGCGTTACCATGCGAGCGTCAGGCGCGCGCAAGAGATCCTCGCGCCCCTGCTCGTCCGCGCCAAGGATTACACCACGCACCTAATCGGTCACGCGCACATCGATATGAATTGGCTTTGGGTGTGGGCGGAAACCGAGGAGGTGATCCTCCGCGACGCGCGCACCATCGTCTCGCTGATGGAGCGTTTTCCGTTCTTCAAGTTCTCGCAGAGCCAGGCGGCGATATACGACGTCATCCGTAAGCGCGACCCGGAGTTGTTCGAGCGCGTGAAGAAGTTCGTCGCGGCGGGACAGTGGGAAGTCTCCGCCTCGATGTGGGTGGAGGGGGACGAGAACATGGCCTCGGGCGAGTCGCTCGCGCGGCAGTTTCTCCTCGCCAATCGGTTCGTCAAGCGCCACTTCGGCGTCGAACCGGAAGTCTGCTGGCAACCCGATCTCTTCGGGCACGTCCGCACGATGCCGCAAATCCTCCGACAATGCGGCGTGAAGTACTACTACCATATGCGTTGCGCGAAGGAAAACCCGAGCGTCGTTCGGTGGCGCGGCCCCGACGGCTCGGAGGTGATCGCCGCGGCGACGCCCGATTACAACGGAACGATGGGACCCGAAACGCGTTACCGTCCCCTCGAACTCGACGAGCGCCAAGGGCTGAAGGACTACCTCCACTGCTACGGCGTCGGCGATCACGGCGGCGGTCCGACGATCCGAGACATTAACCGCGGCTTGGAGTTGATCGACGACCCGTTCGCCGTCTCCGCCCGCTTCTCGACCGTCGAAGAGTATTTCAGAACCGTCGAAGCCAAACGCCCCGAGCTCCCCGTCGTGGACGACGAGTTACAGTTCATATTCGAGGGATGCTACACGACGCACGCGGATATCAAGCGCGTCAACCGCGAGGGTGAGAACGCGCTCGTCGCGGCGGAGACGTTTTGCGCGATCGCCGAACCGTACGAGCTCCCCTACCCGCGCCAAGTTCTGAAGCGCGGATGGGAGCGCGTCTGCTTCAATCAATTTCACGACATCCTCCCCGGCTCCGCCATTCACGCCGTGTACGAGGAAGCCGTTCCCGCCGCCGAGGCGGCGATAACGGGCGCTCGCTCGGCGACGGAAAAATCATTCGAGGCGATCGCCGAGCAAATCGACTGTTCGGGTTTCGCCGAGACGCCGCTCGTCGTTTTTAATCCCGCAAGCGCCGCGCGGACGGATCTCGTCGAGACGTCGCTTCCCCTCGCGGGGGAGGAGGGCGTAGAGATCCTCGACGAGACGGGCGCCGTCGTTCCGAGCCAAATCGTTTCTCGGAATGTAGGCGCGGCGACGGTCGCGTTTGTCGCGGAGAACGTTCCATCTATCGGCTATCGCGCTTATCAGTGGCGGCGTTCACGTAAGTCCGACAACGCGGGCGCAAATTTGATCGACGACGACCTCCGCTTGGAAAACGAGCGTCTCTCCGTCGCGATCGACGCGACGACGGGCGCGGTCTCTTCGTTCGTCGATAAGCGCGACGGATTTGACTACGTCGGCGGCGCGGGATTCAACGGCTTTCAACTCCTCTCCGAGAAGCCCGTCGAGATGTCGGCGTGGGAGATCGGCGAGATCGCCGAGACGACGACGCTCGCCTCCCCGACGCGCGTCGCGATTGTCGAGCGGGGTCCCGTTCGCGCGACGGTCGAGATCGTCCACGAGTGGGAGGGATCTCGCCTTATCCAGCGCGTTTCTCTCATCAAGGACGCGGACTATCTCGAGAGTCGCGTCGTCGTCGAGTGGAACGAAACGGGCGACCGGAACCGAGGCGGTAAGTTTCTCAAAGCGGCGTTCCCCTCGTCGCTCGCGCCCGACAAGATATTGGCGCGTTGCGAGGTTCCCTTTGGCGACGTCGCTCGGGATCCGAACGGCGCCGAATATCCCACCCAACGATGGACGCGCGTCGCCGACGACGAGCGAGGGTTGACCGTCGCGAACGACGCGAAGTACGGTTGCGACGCGAACGGCGCGACGGTTCGTCTCTCGTTGCTCCGCGCCTCCTACGACCCCGACCCCGAACCCGACCGCGGCGTTCATCGCTTCCGTTTCGCCGTCAAGCCGAGCCGAACCGCGAACGTGGCGAGACAATTCGGCGAGGCGTTTAACCGAGGGCTCCGAGCGATCTCGGTATTCAAGAAAGCGGGCGACCTCCCGATAAGCCGCTCCTTCGTTTCCATCGACAATCCCAACGTCGCCTTCTCGACTCTCAAGAAAGCCGAGGACGACGACGACCTTATCCTCCGCGCCTACGAGACGAGCGGCGAGAAAACCGACGCGACGATTACGCTCGGCTTCGACGTCGAAAATTTACGCGCGACGGATATGCTCGAGCGTCCGACAACCGAGGACCCGACGCCGATCGACAATAACGCGTTCGTCGCGCGCTTCGATCCTTACGAGATTAAAACATTCAAGATTAAACGAGCATCTTTCGCTTGGAAAAAGCGCCACGACTTCAAACCCGTATGACGCGGCGACTCGCGCTCGCCCTCGTTCTCCTCGTCGCGTTCGACGCGCGCCCCGGCGTGATCGTCGAGAACGAGGAGTATCAAGGCGAGAAAGTCACGCTCCGATACGCGATGTACGGCGAGGCGGGCGAGGTGAAGTATATTCGCGACATCGCGCGCGAGTTCGTCGAGCGGTATCCGCACATCCGCGTCGAGGTGTCGGTCTATCCGTGGGGACAGTATTGGGCGAAGCTACAAGTGCAGTCCGGATCGGGTTTGGCGCCGGACGTCATCACGCTCTACTCCGGCGTGATCGGCGTGTGGGCGGCGCGCGGCGCGCTGACCCCGCTCGACGAGTTCGTGGATAATTCCGAGACCTCGCTCGACGATTATCACGGGATCGCGGTCGAGGCGTGCACGTGGGACGACAAGCTCTACGCCTTTCCGCTGGACGTCGCCGTCCGCGCCGTCATCTATAAGAAGGACGTTCTCGAGCAGAGCGGCGTTCCCGAATCCGAATTCCCGCGCGTGGACGAGCCGTTGACGTGGGGGGAGTTCGCCGCGCTCGCCGCCCGCCTCACGCACCGCAACCCCGACGGCTCCTTCGCGCAATACGGCATGGTCGGCGGATTGAGTTGGAACGAACCGATGTGGCGGATGTTCGGCGGCGACGTGTTGGATCGTCAGATCAATCCGACGAAGGCGACGGTCGTCGGGAACGATTCGTTGATCGCCGCGATGGTCGAGGTCTTTCGACTCCAGTACGGCGATCGCGTTCATCTCGGGGACGCGCCGCTGCAATCCGGCAACGTGAACTTGAGCTCGATTCTCTTCGACGACCAATTCGCGATGGGAATCGACGGACCGTGGACGCTGCGTAACTTGGAGGAGCGCGGCGTCCGCTACGGATTGACGCCGATGCCGCGCGGACCGCGTCCCTCGCAACTGGCGGACGTCAACGCCGTCGCCGTCTTCAGCGGAAGCGCGCACAAAGAGGAGGCGTGGCTCTTCGTCGAGCATCTCGCCTCGCTCGGGGCGCAACGGATTTACGGTAGGCGCCTGCGGGGCGTTCCCTCGCTCAAAGCCGCCTCCGACGCGCTCGTCAACAACGACTACGGCGCCGCGGACGTCGAGGCGTTCCTCCACGATCTCCCGATCGCCGCGCCGAACATGGTGACCGACAACAACTACCTCGTGCCCGTGTTGGATAAATGGCGGCTGCGCGTCGAGCGCGAGTTGGAGAAGGAATACAACGACCGCCTCGCCGAATTGCCGCGCGTGAACGGCGAGATTCCGCCCGAAGCGTACGAGCGCTTCGTCGCGCATATGAACGAGTTTATCGAGGCGAAGATCCGCGAGCGAATCCCCGAACTCCAAGCCGACTTCGACGAGGCGTTCGAGCGGGGCAAACCGATCGACCCCGACGCGACGGTGAAGTACGTCTTTCCCGCGGCGCTACTGTTTTTCTTCGGACTTCTCGGATGGCTCTACTTCCGCTACGTGCGCTCGAACCGCAAGACGGAGGCGAAATCGGGCGGCGGTCGCGGCGGCGGTCGCGGCGGCGGAGCGAAGGGCTACGCGGTCATCTCGCCGTGGCTGATCGGCTTCACGGCGTTCCTCGTCGGACCCATACTCGCGTCGGTCGTTCTCTCGTTCACCGAGTGGAACCTGATCGAGCCGCCGCGGTGGATCGGCGTGGCGCACTACTTGAGTTTGGCGGAGGACGAGAACTTCCTGATCGGTTTGGAGCGCACAATCCGTTACGCCGCGTTTGCCGTGCCGATCGCGATGTTCGGCGGACTCTTCACCGCCGCCTTGCTCACGGCGGGGGTTCGCGGGTCGAACTTCTTTAAGGCGGTCTTCTACTTCCCCTCGCTCTTCACGGGCGCCGCCGCGGCGATCGTGTGGATCAATATGTTCAACAAAGACTACGGGGTGATCAACCACTTCCTGACGACGCTCGGCTTCGAGGCGGTTAATTGGTTGGACGAGGCGCACGCCTTCTACGCCGTGGTGTTGATGAACCTTTTCTGGATCGGCAACTCGATGATCATCTACTACGCGGGAATGAAGCAGATTCCGCAATCACTCTACGAGGCGGCGGAGATAGACGGGGCGGGCTTCCTGCGACGATTCGTCTTCGTCACGATTCCCCTACTCGGTCCGGTCGTCGTCTTTACTTTGGTGATTACGACGATCATGGCGTTTCAGGTGTTCACGCCCGCGCTCTTTTTCGCGCAGAGCAGTTCGGCGATCGGCGAACCGGGAGACGCGCTCCGATTCTACGCCGTGAACATCTACGACGAAGCGTTCAACAAACTGCATATGGGGAGGGCGTGCAGCTACGCGATGATCCTCTTCCTCGTCATTTTCGCCGTCACCTCGTTGCAGATGAAACTTTCCAAACGCTTAACCTACTACGACGAGTAACGTGCGAACGCCTACGACGCGCAACATACTGACGTACGCCGCGCTGATTCCCGTCGGCGTCGCGTTGCTGTTTCCTTTCTACTGGGTGCTCTCCTCGTCGGTGAAGTCGCGCGAGGCGATCTCGGCGACCCCGCCGGAGTTCTATCCCGCGAAGACGGCGACCTCGCGGCTCGCTTATTCGGCGGACGGGAGAACGTTCGCGACCGCGTCCGACACGGCGTTCCTCCTCCTCCCCTCGGAGGATCTGTTGGGAAGCCGCGATGACGACGGCGGCTACTTCCTCCGCCTCGACGGCGCCGAGCCGACGCAGTTCGTCTCGTGGCGCGCGTTCGATTCGGTCCGCCGCGTTCCGCCTCCCTCGGATTCCATCGTCTTCGCAGACGCGCCGACCCACGTTCTGCTCGCGTCCGAGCGGGAGGTTCGCGTTATAGCGCGAATGGCGCGGCAATCCGACGACCGATACGAGGAGCTCCTCTTCGTCGAGCGCGCGGGAGGCGGGAATCCCGAAATGTTGCGGAACGTCGAGCACGAGCCGAAGCGCGTATTCCACGCTCGGTGGGAAAACTACGAGGAGACGCTCGCGGGACCCGAAGCGAGCTACGGCGAGAAGTCGATCGGCTTCCTGCGCTATTTGTGGAACAGTTTTTTCGTCGCGGCGTTGGCGGTGATCGGCGAGATACTGTCGGCGTCGTTGGTGGCGTACGGCTTCGCGCGTTTGCGCTTCAAGGGTCGCGAGCTCCTCTTCACGCTCGTGCTGGCGACGCTGATGGTGCCGGCGCAGGTGACGCTCGTCCCTCTCTTCGGCATTTATAAATCGCTCGGCTGGTTGGACACGTTTCTGCCGCTAATCGTGCCGCACTTCACCGCGGGCGCGTTCAACGTCTTCCTCCTTCGGCAATATATGCTCGGTTTGCCGCGCGAGCTGGACGAGTCGGCGGCGATAGACGGGTGCGGCGTGCTCCGCACCTATTGGAGCGTCGTGCTTCCGAACTGCGTTCCCGCGCTCATCGTCGCCGGGCTGTTCACGTTCGTCGGAACGTGGCAGGACGTGATGGGTCCGCTGATCTATCTCGACTCCCCCGAGCTCCGCACCGTTCCGCTCGGCTTGGAGTACTTCCGCTCGCCCTATGTTGATAACCGCCACCTTTTGATGACGGGCGCGACGTTGAGCATGCTGCCCGTGGCGATCCTCTTCGTGATCTTCCAACGATACATTATGGGCGGCGTCGCGACGACGGGGCTGAAGGGTTAGCTACTCGTACATCAACTCGACAAACACCTCGCGGAGTCGGTCGGCGACAGGTTGCGCGCGCTCGACGAGATCGACGTCCGTTTGCGTTTCGGCGATCGTCCCGAGCGCCTCGACGAGAAACGCGAGCGGGGCGAAGACGAACTCGACGTCGTCGCGCTCGAGCGTACGCCGTTTTTGCCGCGCGAGATCGAGCGTTTGGGCGAGCTCGTAAGCGACGGTGGAGAGGAGGTAGAGTTCGAGGAATTCGGCGACGTCTTTGAGGGTTTTTAGATCGGCGAGGAGTTCGTCGCAGAAGAGGTCGGGGTCGTCGATTTCGTCGTCGCGACGTTCGAGAAAGCTCGCCATCGTCGCCTCGCCCTCTTCGGCGAACAAGCGATAGACCTCTCGTCGGTCGTCGGGGGATATTCCGCGATCGTCGTCGGCGAAATCCATAGCGGGCTCAGACGCCGATCTCGACCATCTCGTCGCGGGCGGGCGTTTCGGAATTGATAACGCGCTCGGTGAAGTAGGCGGCGGGCGCCACCTCGACGCCTCGATCGCGGCATTGGGTCTCGGCTTCGGGTTGCAGTCCGTTCCTCGCGACGAGTATGAGCCGGCGTTGATACTTGTCGAACTGCGACGCGAATCGTTCGAGCGCGTCGATGTATTTCTCGGCTTCGGAGCCCGTAACCGCCTCGCGCTTATCGTGCGCGACGCCAAGCAAGACGGCTTTATCCTTCTCGCTTACCACCGCCAGGTCGATCGTCTCCTTCCGATTCCACACGCCGCCGACTTTGTCGATCGGATGCGGGAAGAGATCGGCGATCAACTCGGCGTCGGCGTAGTCCTCGACGATCTCGCGGATCAATCTCGGCAGGCGTTCGTCGTAGTAGTCATGCAGCTTTTCGCCCAAGCCATCCGTGATACGCTCGTACATTCCCATCTCGTAGGAGATGATCTCGGGTTGGACGAAGCGGAACCAGAAATTGTGAAACGCGTTGTTGAGGGCGTAGCGTCCGAACTTTGAGTACGCCTCGCGATCGGCGGAGACGGGAAGCTCGCGTCGGATGATACTCTTTTTTTTCTCCAGCTCGAAAAGGTATTTGGTGAGATTGGTGACGGGGATGTCGATGGCGCGCGCGATTTCGGACATCCTCGTTTTGCCGTTGGCTATGGCTTGGAGGATGGAGAGGTAGATCTTGTTGCCGCGCGAGAAATCGTTGATGACGAGCTCTTTGAGTTCGTAGCCGAGCGGCGCAAAATCCATGAAAACGAGTTCTTTGAGGATATCGACGACGCCGCGTTTCCATAAGCCGAAGCGCTCGATGAGGAAATAGTATTTCGGCAATCCTCCGAAAACGAGGTAGAGCGTGGCGACGTCCCGCGAGGAGAGCGTGGAGCCGTTATGCCGAAAGATCGCCATCACCTCGGAGAGGCGAAACGGTTTAAGGGCGATTTCGTGGGTGTTGATTCGATAGAGCGGACTTTCCTGATCGTCGAAGGCGGCTTTCACGAAATCGCCGTCCGAGAGGAGCGCCATCACGCGCACAACGCCTTCTTTAGAATGCTTCCGCCACGAGTCGCGGAGGTCTTCGTACGCCTCCGGCTCGACGAGTTCGAGATTCTGCAATTCGTCGATAATCACATCGACCGATTTTTCCCGAGAGAGCGTAAAGATATAGTCGAAAAATTCTCGCCACGACGCGAATTCGGTCGCAACGTCCTCGATAAACGGAAAGTGTTTGAGGTGGTCGGCGATGTCGCGAAGCTGGAGGTAGGTGGATTTGGAGCTAATAGTGAGATACACGCCCTTGTTCTTCTTCAGGTATTGCTTAACGAGGGTGGTTTTCCCCACTTGCCGAGGACCTCGGATAACCGTAAAGGTTGACTCGTCCGCGTTGTGCAACTCGTTGAGTCGCGAGAGATAGCTGTCCCGGAAATAAACTTTCATCGACTATCCAATAATAATTAATGCCCTTATGATTCTAATTAATATATTAGAGAAAATCAAGATTCAGGGTAAATCAATTTCGATTGTTATCGATCACATAATAATAACGTTTTCTGTTATCGTTCGCAAGCTCGAATCAAATCTCGCTTAAGATTCCATAAAAAAAGCCGACGAGACCTCGCGGATCACGTCGGCTGTAAAGTGTTTCGGCGTTAAGAGTTTTACTTCATCACGGTCATTTTCTTCGTGAGGGTAACGCCGTCGGCTTCGAGCGCGTAGAGGTAAACGCCCGAGGCGAGGTTGAGCGCGTCGAAGGAGACTTCGTGGGCGCCTTGCGCGAGCGCGCGATTGTCGAGTACCGTCGCGAGCAACTCGCCGTTGATCGAGTAGATCTTCAGGGAGACGTTCGCCGGCTCGGGAATCTCGAAGGCGATCGTCGTCGAAGGGTTAAACGGGTTCGGATAGTTCTGCGCGAGCGCGAATTCGTTCGGGGTCGTCTCGCGGCTTTCCAGCTCCACGCCGACGATTTCAATCGAGGGAAGCTCGCCGGAATAGACCCATTTCTCAACCGTCCATCCCCAATACGCCACCGAATAGACGTTGCCGGCGTCGTCGAAATCGAGATTGTACGTCGAAGTGTAGCCGCCCATATTGCCGGGCGAAGTGGTCGAGGGCCTATAATACGACCCGTCTGCCATTTTGTAATTCCACGCCGCCACGTCGATGGTGTCGAGCAAATCGCCCGTATTCGGATCGACGACGAACATCGAGCCGTATTTATACGCGTCGCCCAGGAGGAAGTCGTAGTCGGCGGCGACAAACAACAGCCCTTTATCCGTCATAAGGTTCATACCCCATGGACCGGGATATTGATTTTGAACGTAGAGCGTGTCCGCCGAGTCGGTTACCTCGCACACAAAATTGTCGTCCAAAACGTACCCTTCGCTCGGGGAACCGTTGTAGCGATAGACTTTCTTGCTGTGCCAGTTGGAGACGTAAAGCGCGGAACCGTCCGAATTAACGGCGACGCCGCGAAGGTCGCCCGTGTCGGGGACGGCGATAGTTTGCAACGGCGTCGGCGTCTGCGCTTGATCGCTCCAAGCCAGTTCGTTAACGACGTTGTCGTACACGACCACCTCCGGTACGGGATCGTCGTCGTTGTTGGTCGTCACGTAAACCCGACCGCTGTCGTCCACGTCGATCGCCCACAGTTTGTCGCCCGTCGCGAGACGGTATTCTGAGGATTCGAGACCGAGCAAGCCGAAATTATAGACGAGAATGTTGCCGCCGGGTCCGGTGATCACCGGGTCGTCCTCGTCGTTGTTGGCGACGTAAATATACGTCGGATTCGGCGAGTTAACATTTACCGCCAAATCGAGAGCGTAGTTAAGCTCGATCGACTCGAAGACGTCCGACCATGGCGTCGAATATTCCGTCATATCTGGCGTATAGGGAACCTCGACCATTCTCCCCGAACTCGAATCGGCGTCGGAATAAGGAACAAGATAATATGAAGGATTGTCGTCGTTGACCATCGCGACAAACTGGTTCTCGCCTAAAACGGCGACGCCAATCGTCGCGTATCCCGTTCCGTTAGTCTCGTCGTCCCATAACGCGTATTCGCACGACCACTCGCCGTCGAACGTTTGCGCCGAGGCGCCGACGCCGAACGCGAGCATTAACGCGAACGCGAATAATATAGTAGCCCTTTTCATCTGTGGTTCCTTCCTTTGGTTATGAGTCGTGTTCTTTCCGTTCCCAAGAACCTTAATTTTTGCGTTAAGTTATCATAAGCGTTTAAGAAAATCAAGACTCGGCGCCGTCGCCGTTTCTTCGCCCCCCCTTGAATTTATGGCGGGAAATCGAAAACTTATGAGTCATCTAAAACCTTCAATCGAGGCGAAGCAACTATGAAAACCCTCCTCGCGTTTCTCGCGCTCGTCGGCGTCGGACTCGCTCAGCAATTTGGCGGCGTGGCGCGCGTCGTTACCGAGGCGATCGAGGATCGCTATTTCCCCGGGGCCGCGGTCGTCGTCGGTTCGGCGGATACCGTCCTCTATCAAGACGCGTTCGGAGCCCACACCTACGAGGCGGGCGCCCCCGCCGTCTCGCTCGATACGCGCTACGATCTCGCCTCGCTCACTAAGGTGTGCGCCACGACGATGAGCGCCATGAAACTCTACGACGAGGGCGTACTCGATCTCGACGCGCCCGTCGCCCGCTACGTTCCCGACTTTGCGCAAAGCGGGAAGGAAAACGTCCTCGTGAAGCATCTACTCCTACACAATAGCGGATTGCCCGGCTATTACTCTCCCAAGGAGGGGCAATCACGCGACGAGATCCTCGACGCGATTCTCGCGCTCCCTTTGCAATATGAGACGGGAACGAAAACGCTCTATAGCTGCCTCCACTTCGTGACGCTGATGCTCGTCGTCGAGGCGATAGCCGAGGAACCGATGCCCGATTTTTACGAACGCGAAGTTGTCCAACCTCTCGGGATGACGCGCACGACGTTTATGCCCGCGGAGGAGATCCGCGAGGAATGCGCCCCGACGATGGAACAGTTGCAAGGCGTCGTGCACGACCCGCTGGCGCGCGGGCTCGAGGGCCATAGCGGAAACGCGGGCTTATTCTCGACGGCGGGCGACGTGGCGAAACTCGCCCGACTTATGCTCGGCAAGGGCGAGATCGACGGTAAGCGACTCGTGAGCGCCGAGACGGTCGAGACGTTCACCTCGTGCATAACGGAGGATTGCTCCCGCTTCTTGGGCTGGCAATCCAACGCCCAAGGCGGAACCTCGGCGGGCACGCTCGTCTCCTCGCGATCCTTCGGGCACACGGGCTATACGGGAACGTCGATCTGGTGCGACCCCGAGAACGACTTCTTCGTGATACTGCTGACCAACCGCGTCTATCCCGACGACCGAGTTTCTATCTATAATATAAGGCGCGCCGTCGCCGACGCGGCGTTCTCGGCGGCGATGGGAATTCCGCCCGCGCCGCTCGCTCGCGCCGCGCTACCCGCCGAGGAGGGGGGAACTCTCTTTACTTTCCGCGCCACGCCCGGCTACGGTTCCGTCGATTCGACCGTCGTCTTCGTCGATTACGGAGAAGGCGCCGAACGCGCGGCGAGCCACGAATTCGAGTCGCCCTACGCGAGCTACCGATTTATTTCCGAACCGACCGACGCCGCCGTTTACGCCCACGCCGTCAACTATTTGAACGGAACGCCGAGCGTTCCCTCCTCGGTTCTCGGAGCGCGGGGCGCGGGGCGCGACGTTCTCATCGTGGACGGCTCGGACCTCGAGGGGAGCGAACGCTACCCGTATTGGGAGGCGGCTCGAATCCATGCCGAGGCGCTGCCCGAGGACGCCTCTTTCGCGACGGTTGACGCCGACGTGTTCGTCGAAGACCAAGCGCTCGCCGAGCGTTACCCCGTCCTGCTCTACTTCTGCTCGGAGGACAACTCGGAACGGCAAACGGCGCCGCGAGCAGTTCGCCTCGCGTTAGCGAGACGCCTCGCGCAAAACGGCTCGCTCTTTATTAGCGGATCGGAGATCGCGTGGTCGTTGGGCAAACCGGGTCGAGACTCCGCCCTTGTTCAATTCCTCGACGAGACGCTGGGAATCGCCTACTCGGGGGACGCCGCCGAATCCAACGAGGTCGTCGGCGCGTCGGGTTCGCCATTCGAGGGAACGAGCTTCGCCTTTGGAAACGAGTCGGCGCTCTACCGTGTCGGCTTTCCGGATTTCATCGCCCCGACGAACGACGGCGCGTTGTGTTTGGAATATGGCAACGAGCGCGGCGCGGGCGTGGCGGTCCGTCGATTCGCCGAAGGAAATGGGGCGTCGATCTTCCTCGGCTTCCCGTTCGAGACGATTTCGACGGCGGAATCGAGACGCGAAATAATGCGCCGAGCGCTCGACTACTTCACGAACGACGCGGACAAAAATTAAAAGTAATACGATCCATTATTTTTCTTGCATAGCGCCGTCGGAATATCTAAATTGTTTTTAATATCGTCTGCGCGTCGCCGCGCCCTTCGTCGAGAAGCTCACGGCGGCGCGTTTTAACGACGGTCAAATCGGTAAAGCGTTTAGGGGCGTTTTTCTCGATACAGAGTAATAATATAATTTGCGCAACACAACACCGTTCACCACAGCGAACAGAGGAGACGCTATGAGTAAGCTTATGCGACGGATCGGCGGCGCGGTCGTCGTCGTTCTGTTGGCGGCCTTCGCGACGTACGGCGGAAACACGGGCAAGATCGCCGGGCGCGTAACCGACGCCGAGACGGGCGAACCGCTAATCGGCGTTAACGTAATAATCGAAGGCACGACGATGGGCGCCGCGACGAACATCGACGGCGAATACGTCATCATCAACGTTCCACCGGGCACATACGCGGTCGTCGCGTCGGCGCTCGGCTACGGCAAGAAGAAATTTACCGACGTTGTCGTTAACGTCGATTTCACAACGCCCCTCGATATCGAACTCGGCAGCGAGTCGGTGCAACTCGAGGAGGTCGTGGTGCAAGCCGAGCGAAAGATGGTCCGGAAGGACTTGACGTCCTCGCGCAAATCGGTGACGTCCGCGGAAATCGAGGCGCTCCCCGTTGAAAGCGTTGCGGGAATCCTTACGCTCCAAGCCGGCATCACCGAAGGCGTCGGCGGCGAGCTTCATATTCGCGGCGGTCGTTCGAGCGAGATCCTTTACACCATCAACGGCATCTCCACGGCGAACCCGTTTAGCAACTCGCAGGCGATCTCCATAGCTACGAACGCCATCCAAGAACTGTCGGTTGTTAGCGGAACGTTTAACGCCGAGTACGGCAACGCGCTTTCCGGCGTCGTTAATTCGGTTACCAAAGAGGGCGGCAAGGAATATAGCGGAAACGTGAGCGCCTACGTAGGCGACTACGCAAGTATGCGCGACGATATTTGGAGCGACGAAATTCTCACGCTCAATCCGCTCAATAACGTCGTCGGCGAGGCGACGTTCGGCGGACCGATACCGATGACGAACAACGTCGTCACGTTCTTCCTCTCGGGACGGTATTCAAGTAGCGACGGCTATCTCTACGGCGTACGTCGTCATATCCCCGCCGACTCGGTGGTTTACGATTACGAGACCAACGAAGTGCTCGGCGCGACGGCGCGGGGCGACGGCGAGGTGGTACCGATGAGCACCTCGTGGGGAATCAACTCCACGGGCAAACTGTCGTTCAAACCGACGACGACGTTGAAGATTCATCTTGACGGACTCTACACACAAGGCGAGTCGCAAAGCTATAGCCACGACTTTAAGTATAATCCCGACGGTAGAGGCACGGGGTATAGCTGGGCGGCGATGGGCGCGCTTACGATCACGCATGCCGTGATGGACAACACCTACTACACGGTTAAAGGCGCCTATAACGTCAACGACTATCAATCGTATCTCTATCAGTTGCTGGGACCCGACGGCTCGAAGATCGACTATTACGCCGGGCGCGACGACATCGACCCGAACTCGTTGCGGGCGAGCGACCAATACGTTCCCTCGCACAAAACGGCGTCGGCGGCGTCCTACACGTTCCTCGCGGGCGGCGACTCGAAGAGCCATTACTATCAGCGCTCGCAGACGATGCAAGGCAAGGTGGATTTAACGAGCCAGATAAACGTCAACCACGAAGTGAAGTTGGGCGGACAGATTCGCCTCCACACGATGGACTACGACAGCTTCAGCATCCTCTACGACACGCTCACCTACACCACCCCCACGGTTCCCGACGCGGACTCGCCGTATCGGGATCTTTATACCAAGAAACCGTGGGAAGCGTCGGCGTATATTCAGGATAAGATTGAATACACGAACATTATCCTCAATATCGGCGTGCGCTACGACGCGTTTATGTCCAATTCGCGCTACGCTCCCAATACGTTCCTCCCTTCGCCGAACGTATGGTGGACGATACCCGAGAACCTTACCGAAGACGACATCCTCGACGACGCGCCGATCAAACATATGGTGAGCCCGCGACTCGGAATCTCGTTCCCAATCACCGACGAAGGCGTCATCCACTTTTCCTACGGGCACTTTTATCAGATGCCCCCGTTCCGGAATCTCTACGTCAACCCGAACTTCGAGTTCCGTGTCGGCGACTCCCCCACGTTCGGAGACGCGAACTTGAACCCGGAGAAAACGGTCGCCTACGAGATCGGCTTGCAACAGCAGCTTATGCCGAATCTCGCCATCGACGTAACGACCTTCTTTAAGGACGTCCGCGACCTGTTGGCGACGCAGAAGATTCGCATCGACGACGACAAAGTCTATTACAAATACGTGAATAAAGATTACGCGAACATCAAGGGCGTGACGTTTTCGGTCACCAAGCGCAAAGCGCAAGACCTCTTTGGAGCGACGTTGGATTACACGCTCCAGGTTGCCGAAGGCAACGAGGTGAACGCCGACGCGTTCTACGTGGACGCGCAACAAGGCAAGCAAACCGAGAAGATCCCCGTTCCGCTCGGTTGGGACCTCCGCCACCAACTCAACGCGACGGTAACCGTCGGCGAGTCGAAAAATTGGCACGCCTCGATCGTCGGGCAGATGGGCACGGGTCTCCCCTACACGCCGACGGTGTATAACAGCAAAGCGGTTTACGAGGTCTATAGCTCGCGACGCCCCGTTCGCTACTCGGTCGATCTCTTAGTCGAGAAGGAATTCTACTTCGTGGAAAACGTTGGTATTACGATCTTCGCGCGAGTGTACAACCTCTTCGATCAATTAGTCGAGCGGTATATTTACACGGACACGGGTCGCTCGACCTACACGTTGTTGGAGAATACGCCTCAAGCGGAAACGACCGACGAAATCGCGAAGAACGCGGAGAACGTTTCCCCATCGTCGGAATATTTCAACCGTCCGCAGTATTATCAAGCGCCCCGTTCGGTTCGGATCGGGTTAAGCGTCGATTTTTAAGCACCTAAAGGAGCGTTTACGATATGCAATCCGGAATAAAATTCATTGTTTACTCGGTGGCGGCGTTGCTCGTCGCGACCGCGGGAACGGGATTGGCGCAAAAGCTTCCCGACAACCCGAACCGCGCCGCCGAGCATCGAGCGTTTTGGGAGTATGTTCGCTCGATGCAACGCGAAGCGAACGCGAACGCCGTCGAGCAAACCGACGAGCCGGCGGGTATGACGAAACAAGAGTTCTTCGACGAGAACAACTCGATCTTTAAGAGCGCCGGCGCGGCGTCAACGCCGGGCGTCGAGTTGCGAAAGAGCTACTATATGAACGCCAACCGCATTAAGGCGACGATCCATAACTACGGATCCGTCGGCAACGGCGCCAACTCGTTCCGCTTAACGGGACTAACGTGGCACGGCACGCCGTACGTCTTCCAGTTCGGTCCCATCGTCGGCGCGCGCGTGCACGTCGATCCCGAAGACACCACGTCCGAGATCGTCACCATCGTCTCCGACGGTATTTGGGATTACGATAGCCAGCGCGAGATGAACCCGACGGGAGACACCCTCTGGCAATGGCAACCGCTGCCCGGCTACGCTTCCGAATACAAGGACGTCGATCGCACGATCCCGAACGACTTGATGGCTTCCAACCCCGCGCCCGACGAGGACGAGGACGGAAAGCCCGACAGTTGGCCCCGCGAATGGTACAACGAAACGCTCGGCGAATACGTCTGGCCCGGCTACCTGAAACTCGGCGCCTCGCAGGCGGATCTCGAAGTCTTGTGGGGTATGGACGATCGCGAGAACTGGGAGTTCGACTACCAACCGAAAAAGAACGATCCGACCGTCGGCGGTTTGGGCGTTAAGATCGAGGGACGCGCCTTCCAGTGGAGCAACCTCATGGCCGAGAACGTCATCTTTGTGGTGTACACGATC
>WJMR01000213.1 GCA_014727845.1 Ignavibacteriales bacterium | reverse complement strand
GGGATGTGCGCGGCGGGCGCGAAGTCGAGATTCATCGGCGAGGAGATCAGCGCGCCGAACGGGAGATGGTGCAAGGGTCCGTGCGGCACGACTATTATCCGTTCCTTGTCCGCCATCGCTTCGGTCAACTCTTTCCCGACGAGTAGCCCGTATAAATTCAGCAATGTATATTGCCAGCTTCCGTCGGTCGTCGTCGTCGCCCAGAGGGAGTCGGCGACGGGGCGATAGTTGTAGTTCTTCTTCTTTCGCTCGTCGGATTTCACTCGCGAGTAGAACGAGCGACGGACGCCGAGAAAAGAAACAAAATTTTCGCGAAGCGCGGTGACGCTATCCAGCAAACCAAAGTTAGCAAGGTTTGATCGCTTGGCGACGATCCCGTCGGCGTCCACGACGAATCCGACGACGAACGTCTCGCGTTTCGAAAGGAAGAACTCCAGCACGGCGGCGTCGTCGTCGAGGAGCGCTTGCACGTCCTCGAGCTTCGCGGGCGCGACGGATACCAGCGAGGCGTACTCGGGCGCCTTGCGCTCCAACTCGTCGAGCGCGTTCTCGTAATCCGCCAGCGCGAGGGAAAGCGCCTCGGCGGCGTCGGGGTCGATCTCCAACTCGGCGACGCGTTTGCGGAGACGTCGCTCTCTTTCGATAAGCGCGTTCGTCTCATCGTCCGCGTCCGCGGCGGCTCCAAGGTTCCTCGCCGCCACGAGATCGAGGAACGACCGCGCCTTCGCACGCTCCGTTAACTCAAACGCCCGTTCGAAATCGCCCAAGTCGTAGGCGGCGCCGATCGCGTTTTCGTAGTAAAATATTTTATCCTCGAAGAAGGTCGAGCGATAGACGTCGCTCTCGATCTCCCCGCGCAAACGCTCGAAGGCGTCGAGCGCCGCGAGCAACGAGTCGAGTCCTTCCGCGCGCTTCGTGTTTGTCGCCGCCGCGTCCGCTCCGTCGATTTCCATCGCGTTCGCCTCTTCGACGAGTATAACGCCGACGTTTCCCACACAGATCGCCCGCCACTGACGGTTGTTCCGGGCGGCGTACTCGCTCGCGGCCTCGCCGTACTTGACGATCGCGCTGTCCCGCTCGCCGAGTAACTCGTAGGAACGCGCCATATTCGCGAGACAGTCGGGGTTCGGATCGAGCGCGTGCGCCTCTTTAAAATACTCGATCGACTCCTCGTATTGGAACTCCCGTTCCCGCGCGGTCAAGCCGCGTTCCACGATCCCTTTATCCCGCGCGGCTCTGCCGAGATTCATCAACGTCTTGGCTTTCCCTTGCGCGTTCCCCGTCGCCTCGTCGATCTCTATCGTTTCGCGAAACTTCTCGATCGCGTCGTCGAAGCGATAGCGCGTCATCTCGAGATTGGCTTGGTTGTTCAGGACGTTCGCCCACTCGACGAGCACGTCGCGCCGCGCCGAGTCGAGTCCGCCGCTCTCCTCGACCAACTCTCGCAAAATAGCGGAGGCGTCGTCGTAATGGCGCTTCGCCGTGTCGGGAACATTGTAGCCGAGCGGGGAGTAGAGATTGCCGGTTTCCTTAATCGCGATCGCCTCTCGCAGCCGATCTCCCTCGCTTCGCGCCGTCGCCCTCGCCTTTCGCAACTCCAGCTCCGCCTCGGCGAACGCGCCGCTCTCGCGTAGTCGCTTGGCGTTCGCGAGCGTCGTCTCAAAATCTTCGCCGCTTCCGAATAAACCCGCGCACGATGTCGCCAACGCGACCGTCGCGATACTAATGATGATTTTCCGCAATCCGCGCATCTTGCCGCCTTTCGTTTTCGGTGGGAGCGAGGAAATTACCAAGATTTTTCCCGACGGGCAATATTCCCGTCGTCTATTCTACATCTCGAGTCGGCGGTTTGTTCCCCGTTTTGCATTCACTATGCTTTTCCACATTTTGCATAGTTATTGAAATCTATGATCGCGGGACAACCGATGAAAACGTTTTTCCTATCTATTATTATATACGCATCCGTCGCCTTGGCTCAGGCGCCGCTCGAATTCCACGAGATCGGCGACTTCCCACTCGAGTGCGGCGACACTCTTTACGATTGCCGCGTCGGCTTCCGAACCGTCGGCGAATTGAACGCCGCGAAAGACAACGCGATCCTCTTTCCCACATGGTTTGCCGGCACGAGCGAGCACGTCGTTTCGCTCATCTCCCCCGAAAAACTGCTCGACCCCGAGGGCTTTTTCGTCGTCATCGTGGACGCGCTCGGCAACGGCGTCTCCACGTCTCCCTCCAATAGCGCGCGACAACCCGGCGACGATTTTCCAACAATCGTCGTGCGCGATATGGTCGCGTCGCAACGTCGGCTCGTCGAGGAGCGTTTCGGAATAACCAAGCTCCACGCGGTCGTCGGCGGATCGATGGGCGGAATGCAGACGTTCGAGTGGATGGTGTCGTATCCCGATATGATGAAGAAGGCGATTCCCTACGTCGGCTCGACCAAGCGCAGCGCGTACGACCTTACGTTGATGCGACTCCAGAAGGACGTCATCGACGTCGGCAAGCGCCACGGCGTCCCCGACTCGACGATCATGGGCGAGATCCGCACACTACAAGCTCTTGTCTCGCGCACGCCCGATTGGCTCGACCGTGAAGTGGCGTACGAAAACCACGACGAGTTCTACGCGGCGTTTTGGACGAACCACTCCGAGACGTTCACCGTCGATAACTGGCGCGCTCAGCTCGTCGCGATGCTGGCGCACAACGTCGCCGCGCCCTACGATTCCTCGACGACGAAGGCGGCGGCGCGCGTGAAAGCGGACGCGCTGGTGATCGTCTCGCGCCAAGACCACATTGTGTATCCGAGTTCGGCGATCGAGTTCGCGGATATGATCGACGCGGAGCTGCTCGTCCTCGACGACGACGCGGGTCACCTCGCCGTCGGCGCCGAATTGCCGCTCGTCTCCGCCGCTGTTAACGCGTTCCTGCGGGAGGAACCGTTCCTGCGGGAGGAACGTTGACGAACGAACGCGACGAGACGCTCTCCGCGGCGTCGATGACGCACTTCGAGATATTCAAGTTTTGGGCTCCCCTCGCCGCGCAGTGGTTGATGATGGCGATCGAGGGACCGTTGCTTACTTCGCTCATCGCGCGAATGCCCGAACCGAAATACAACCTCGCCGCGTACGGCGTCGCCTTCTCCTTCGCTATCATCGTCGAGGCGCCCGTCATTATGATGATGACCGCCTCGACCGCGTTGGCGCGCGACCGCGTCTCCTTTCTGAAGCTCCGCCGCTTCGCCAACACGCTCAACGTCTCGGTGACGATCCTCATGGCGGCGCTCCTCATTCCGCCCGTGTTCGACTTCGTCTCGTTGGATCTTCTTCAGTTGCCCGCCCGCGCCGCCGAGTTGCTCTATCCCTCCGTCGCCGCGATGCTCCTTTGGCCCGGCGTGATCGGTATGAGACGTTTCTACCATGGAGTAATGATTCGGCGCGGACAGACGAAACGCGTGATGTACGCGACGATTGTGCGGGTGGCGGGCATGGCGGGTTGCGGATTTGGATTGTACTATCACGGCGGCGTTGACGGCGGCGTGGTCGGGGGCGCGGCGCTAACGGCGGGCGTGGTGACGGAGGGAATAGCCACGCGCCTTATGACGCGCAAGGCGGTACGCGAAACAATGGCGATCGAACCGAAGCGCGCCGACGCGGTTCCGCGCTATCGGCAAATAATCTCGTTTTACTATCCGCTCGTCCTCACGTCGTTCATCGCGCTCGGCGTGCATCCGTTCGTAACGTTCTTCATGGGAAGGGCTCCCTTCCCCGTCGAGTCGCTCGCCGTGTTGCCCGCGATTAACTCGTTCATTTTCATTTTCCGATCCACGGCGCTCGCCTTCGCCGAGGCGGGTCTGGCGTTGATGGGCGACGCGTTCGAGGGATTCAAAAAGGTGCGAGAGTTTACGTGGATCGCGGGAGGAGTCGTTACCGCCGTTGCGGCGCTGATCGTCTTCTCGCCCCTCCGCGATTTGTGGTTCCGATATGTGTACGGCTTAACCCCCGAGCTAACGGCGTTCGCCGCGCTCCCGACGATGCTACAATCGCCCTTGGCGCCGCTAACGTACGTCACCGTCTTTCAGCGCACGGTGTTGATCTACTTTGGGAGAACCAATCCCATCACGTGGGCGACCGCGTTGGAGGCGATCGGCATTATCGGGGGATTGTTCCTCATGGCGCGGGGCTACCACATCGTCGGAGCCGTCGCCGCGTCGGGCTCGTACACGTTTGGAAGGATACTCGCCAACGGCTACCTTCAGATATCGATGCGACGAACAATCGCCGCGCGGGCGCCGGACGTAACGTGACGGGAACGACGCGACATACGCCCGCCGTTCCCCCGGAGTCGTGTTCGCTACTGGTTCCTTTCGATCCGCTCGACGATCTTATCGACGACCGCATCCAAGGTAAGCGTCTTGTCTTTCTTCGCTTTCGTCTTCAACGACTTGGCGTAGCGTCTGATCTTTTCGATCTCGTCTTTCAACTCCGTAACCGTCATCGCTTTCGGCTTCTTAACCGTCTTCTTCGCGGCGGTTTGTTTCGCCGTTCTCTTCGGAGCCGATTTCTTCGCGGTCTTACGCGCCGCGGTTTTCTTGGCGGTCTTGCGAGTAGTCTTGGCTGCCATGTCGCGCCCTTCTATTGATGATGGTTGTTGAGGTTTGCATAAAGTTAGCGTTTTTTTATATAGTTTCAAATGAAACAACGCAAACTTCTCATTCTCTCGTTCGCCTCGTTGGTTGTATAGCAATTAATTAAATGGTTAACTATCAACGGAGTAACTAACGCACTGTTACCAATTAGTGGTCGCAATCGGTTTTGCGTCCTCACGGTATTATGACCTCTCCGACAAACCCCGTTCCGAGCGCGACCGTCGTCGTGCCGACGTATAAAGACGGCGAGCATATCGTCCGCGCGCTCGAGAGCGTGGGACGAGCCGCCGCCTACGCGCGCGAACGTCTCGGCGCCTTCGACTTCGAGTGCGTCGTCGTCGAAGATCGATCCCCCGACGATTCGTACGATCGCGCCAAGGAGTACGCCGCGAACCGTCCCGAGTTCGCCGTCCACCGCAACGAGACAAATCGCGGCGCCGCCTACTCCCGCAATCGAGGCGCGCGCCTCGGTTCGGGCGAGCGCGTCTTTTTCCTCGACGCCGACGACGAGTTCCGCGAAGACCATCTCCACCTCTGCCTCGCCGCCGTCGCCGAGAACCCGCGCATCGACTACGTAAAAACGGACGTCGCGCTCGACGTCGATATCCATCCCTTCTGGAAGGACTCAATTCTCGAGAGCGTCCCCTTTAACGTGTGCGTCCACCGCCGCGCGCACGACTTCCTCGGCGGCTTCCCCGAGCACGATCTCTTCAGACAATTCGGCGGCGCGGAGGACACGGCGTACCGCTCGGCGCTCTCCGCCTTCTTCGTCACTACCGACGACTACATCCGAGAGGAGACGGTTATCCACCACCACTATCCCGGCAACAGTCTGGATCGACAGCTCCACAAGTTCCGCCTCCCGCCGGAGGAGGCGAAGGGAACGTGGACGCTCACGCCCGAGCAAGTGAAGATCGCGCCCGACGTGAAACGCTTGCAGAAGGAATATCGCGCGAAGATAGAGCGGCGCTTAATGGATTGGGTGGAGTTCCTCGGTCCGAAATTACGGAGCGAAGAATGAGCGAAGCGAGCTTACCCTCCGTGTCGATCGTCGTGCCGGCGCACAACGACGAGGCGACCGTCGTCGAAGCGTTGGAAAGCGCGACCGTCGCGTTGGCCAAGGCGTTGGAGCGCCATGGCGATTTCGAGTGCGAGATCGTGGCGATCGACGACGCCTCGGAGGACGCAACCGCCGCGCGTCTCGACGAGTTCGCCCGTCGCGCCTCATGGACGCGAGTCTTCCGCAACGAACGCAATCATGGCGCCGCCGGCTCGCGCAACCGTGGCGCCGACCGCTCCCGAGGCGACCTCCTCTTTTTCCTCGACGCCGACGACCGGTACGAACCCGACCATGTGTCGCTCTGTCTGGAACGCCTCCTCGACGAGCCCGCCGCGCACTACGTCGTCGCCGAGTTCCGCGTGGACGAACCGATCGCGCCGGAGTGGCGCGTCGCCATCCGCAACAGCTCGCCGATCAACGTCGCCTTGCGGCGGTGGTGCTTCGAGTTTATCGGCGGCTTTCCCGAGGAGGAGATCTTCCGAACCTTCGGCGGCGAGGACGTCGTCTTTAGGAACATCCTCAACCGCTTCTTCATCCCCGCCGCGCCCGTCTCGGCGCAAACGGTTCATTATCGCCGACGCCCCGGCAACAGTCTCGATCGGCAGTTGGCAAAGTTCGCGGGCGGAAAATCCGCGCCGGACGCGGACGAACGGCGACGGCACGAGGAGGCGACGCGACGTCGCGACCAAATCGTCTTGGCGTTCGAGAGGAGAATCGTGGAGTGGCTGCGCTATCAGCGCGACAATCTGAAGGGGATCATTCCGCCGACGAACGCGCCCCGCCTACGCGTTCCCCGATGAGTTTGGCGAGACGCAACACGCCCGCCTCGTCGAAGTGATCTCCGATAACCTGTAAACCGATCGGTAATCCCGCGGCGTCCGCTCCGACGGGAACGTTGACGCCCGGGCACCCCGCCAACGACGCGGGGGTGGTGTACACGTCCTGCAAATACATCTCGAGCGGATCGTCGATTTTCTCGCCGAGGGGGAACGCCGTCGTCGGCGCGGAGGGGGCGACGAGGAGATCGACCTTCTTGAACGCGCGTTTGAAATCCTCCCGCACCAGTCGGCGCGCCTTCTGCGCCTTGCCGTAGTAGGCGTCGTAGTAGCCCGCGGAAAGCGCGAACGTGCCGAGCATAATCCGACGTTTCACCTCTTCGCCGAACCCCTCGGTGCGCGACGCGCGATACGTTTCCGCCAAACTCCTTTCGCCTTTGGCGCGTCGTCCGTAGCGCATCCCGTCGTAGCGCGCGAGATTCGAGGACGCCTCGGCGGTGGTGAGCAAGTAGTAGGTCGCGATCGCGTAGTCGGTGTGCGGGGCGGATACCTCGACGATTTCGACGCCGAGCTCCTCGAGCGCCTTCGCGGCGCCTTCAATCGCGGCGCGGACTTCGGCGTTCAACCCTTCGGCGAAATATTCCTTCGGCAAACCGATCTTCAATCCCTTCGCGTCTTGGCTAATCGCCTCGACGTAGTCGGGCACGGGAACGTCGGCGCTTGTCGCGTCGTTCTCGTCGTAGCCCGCGATAACGCCGAGCGCGAGCGCGACGTCCTCGACGTTTTTCGCCATCGGCCCGACCGAGTCGAACGACGAGGCGAAGGCGACGAGTCCGTATCGGGAAACGCGGGAGTAGGTGGGTTTTAATCCATAGACGCCGCAGTAGGCGGCGGGTTGGCGGATGCTTCCGCCCGTGTCGGCGCCGAGCGCGACGTCGCACAGATTCGCCGCGACGGCGACCGCCGAACCGCCGCTCGAGCCGCCGGGCACGCGCGTCTCGTCGATCGGGTTGCGCGCGGGTCCGAACGCCGAATTCTCGTTCGAGCCGCCCATCGAAAATTCGTCGCAGTTCGTTCGGCCGATAAGAATCGCGTCCTCCTCCCGCAAACGTTTTACGGGGGTGGCGTCGTAAACGGCGACGAAGTCCTCGAGCGTTTTCGAGCAACACGTATTCGGTCGGCTCCGCTCGGCGAGCACGTCCTTAACGGCGACGACCATCCCCGCCAACTTACCGGCGCTTCCGTCGGCGATTTTTTTCTCGACGCGCTTCGCCTCCTCGATCGCCTCGTCGGCGAAGACGCTCGTGAAGGCGTTGAGGGAGCGCCGCTCCTCGATTCGCGCGAGGAACGCCTCGACGTTCTCGACGAGCGAGAGCTCGCCGGATGCGAGCAGACGGCGTTTTTCTGAATAGTCGCGGTACGGCGTCATATCAAGCGGGGTCGTTCCGATCAAAGATTCGGCTATCGATTAGCTTTGGCTGTTCGCCTTTTCCTTTTTCTCGGAACTTGTCTTCTCCGAGGTTCTCGTTTCGGAGGCGGAGGATTTGGAGGATTTGTCGTCGTCAACCGAAACGTCTTGTTGGACGTCGGAGACGGCGCGTTTAAATTCTTTCATTCCCTTGCCCAATCCCTGCGCCAGTTCGGGGATTTTTTTCGCGCCAAAGAGCACGAGCACAACTAAGAGAATAAGAATGATTTCGGTGGCGCCGATGTTTCCAAACATAATTGCCTCTCAATGGTTATGACAACGCGGCGACGACTGATTGGAAGATTCCCAAGCCGTCGGGGTCTCCGAGATAAGCGTTGCAGCGCCGCTCGGGGTGGGGCATCATGCCGAGCACGTTGCCGCGTTTGTTGACGATTCCCGCCACGTTCCTCAAGGAGCCGTTCGGGTTGTGCGCCTCGTCGATCTCGCCGTCGGGCGAGGAGTATTTGAAAACGATTTGTCCGTTCGCCTCGAGCTCGTCGAGCGTCGCGGCGTCGGCGTGGTAGTTGCCTTCGCTATGGG
>WJMR01000212.1 GCA_014727845.1 Ignavibacteriales bacterium | reverse complement strand
ACTTATAAGCGTCTTCTCATAGCTCTATTGTAAAGGCGCTTTCGGCGCCTTTTTTTATTGCTGCGGGGCGGACGTAATTTCGGTAATCTTCTTTATATTATGCGCGGGTATGGAGCGTTCGGCGAGGATTGCGTCGCCGACTCGTCCACGAAACGGTTCCGGAAACATTCTTGAGAGGCGAAATGATGAAGTTGCATAAGGCGCTACTTGGACTATCCCGAGGAGTATCGCGCGCGGAAGATCTACGGCGATATCGGCGAACGCAACGGCACGATGACGGGCTTGGCGAGGTTGAACGGCTTCGAGAGTTCGGACGCCGCCTTCGCCGAGATGGAGAAGCTCGCCGAACGCGACCCGCAAGCCGCCAAAACGTTCGGCGCGCTGACGTTCCGATGGAGCAAGAAGGAGCGCGCCGCCGATTACGCGCGAGACTTTCTCGTTCTCTTGGAGGGCTTTCGTAAGAAGCAAGAGGAGATCGCGGACATTGATATGCCGCAAACCGCCGATTTGATGCGCCAATTGTTGCCGATGGAATATGAACAGCAAACGTCGCGATTGTCCTCGTACTACGATATCCGCTCCGCGGAAGAGTGCGTGGCGACGCTCGCCGAATACGCGGACGTCGATCCGGAAATTGCCGCGCTGAAATCGGAGCTCGAGGAGTACGCCGAGTTGCGGCGCGCGCTCGAGGAAGAGGATTCCTAACGCGGACGGCGCGCGCTCGAGGAAGAGGATTCCTAACGCGGACGGCGCGAGCGGGAAGAGGATTCCTAACGCGGACGGCGCGAGCGGCGTGTGACGGCGGGCACACGCTCGACGGGGAGGCGCGAACGCGGTTGTTGCCGGCGCGCGTTTTCTCTATATTGCAAGCGGGTACGGCGAGCGTTTCGCGATTGATTACGACGCTCCCCGAAAATTAATCCTCTACTATCAAAGGAGTCGTGTAATGAAGATGTATCGTTTTCTCTTTGCGGCGCTCGTCCTGACGGCGTCGATCGGTTTGGTCAACTGCGGCGAGAAATCCGAAAAAGATCGCGCGATGGATTTCGCGCGCGAGTTCGCCGAATACGCCGCCGAGATGCAAGAAGAGATGAAAGACATTGATCCTTCCGAGATGGATATGGAAGAGATGCAAGCCAAGCAAACCGAGATGGAGGAGAAGATGAACTCCATCGCCGAAGATCACGGGTTCGAGAACTTCGAGAAGGCGATCCAAGCGCTGGATAAGTATAAAGACGACCCCGATATGAAAGAGCTTGAGAAAGAGATGGAAGAGAAGTACGGCGACTTGTTCTAAACGCCGCGCGTTCTTGTAAGATTCCGAGACCGCCCGCCGAGGCGGTCTTTTTTTTGCGCGGCTTGGATAGCGCCGAGATAATCGCTATTATATCGATTATGCGACGAGCGCCTCGCGCGCTCGAAATCTTGCACATACGACAAAGGAGTAGTCCGATGAAATTATTCACGCTCGCCGTTATGACGGCGTTTGTCGCGCTCGGCGCGAGCGTCGCCAACGCGCAGAACACGCCGGAAGAAGAGCGCGTCGTCGCCATCGTCACCGAATTGACCGCCTACACCGCCGGCAAACTCGAAGAAGTGATGAACAACCAAGAGGGATACACCGAGGAAGACTACGCGCAATTACAGATGGATATGGAAGAGAAAGCCGAAGAGCTCGCCGTCAAACACGGGTTCGAGGATTTCGCCCAAGCCGATTCCGTCGTCTCGCTCTACGAAGGCGCCGACTTTATGAACGAGCTGGAAGTCGAGCTTCGGGAGAAGTATCCGATCCTCTTCGAGGAATAGAGCGGACCGGCCGCTTACCGTAATCGTTTTCACGCAAGGGGCGCTCGTCGCCCCTTTTTTAATGGGACGGGAGGGCGACCCGACGAGAGCTCGTTCGCGCGGAGAACTATGGAGAACGCATAAGCTCATCCCCGCCGGCGGTAAACTCTTTCGCGAAAAACTCGACAAATTACTTATTGAGAAAGTGCGCGAATTATCGCATATTCAAAGACGTTACGTATTTGATAACAAACCATCGGTAGTCGAGAGCGTTTTATGCGAGTGTTAGTGGTCGAAGACGACGCCCCGAGTCGCATCGCGTTGCGGAAAATTCTAACCAAAGCGGGCTACGAAGCCGCCGTCGCGGTTAACGGTCAAGCGGCGTTCGAGATGATGCGCGAGAATAACTACGACGCGGTGCTCACCGATTGGATGATGCCTCAACTCGACGGGTTGGAGCTGATCAAGAAAGTCCGCTCGGAAATAAAACCTTCCCCCGCGATGTTGATGATCACCGCGCTCGACTCGGAAGAGGCGCGAGATCGCGCCATAGACGCGGGCGCCGACGACTATATCGCCAAACCGTTCTGGACCGACGACGTCGTTAACCGCCTCAAGAACTGCCTCGATCGCGGCGCCGCCGACCGCTCGATGGGACCCATCACCGAAGAAGACGGGAACGTGGAGACGTTCCCCGATTTCGTCGGCGTCGGTATGGCCGCCTCCACGGGCGGACCGCAGACGATGCTCGAAGTCTTCGACGGACTCGGCGACGTCGAGAACGCCGCCTTTTTCGTCGTCTTGCACGGACCCTCGTGGATGCTCGAATCCTTCGAGTATCGGCTCCAACAGCGCACAACGTTGGAGGCGAAGCTCGCCAAAGACGGGGACATCGTTAAGCCGGGTAAGGTTTATCTCGCGCCGGGCAAGCGCCATATGCTCGTCAACCCGCGCGAGTTGCGCGTTCAGCTTACCGACACGCCCCCCGTCAACTACGTCCGCCCCGCCGCCGATCCGCTCTTCCGCTCCGTCGCGCGCGCCTTCGGCGATCGCTCGATCTCGACCGTCTTGAGCGGTATGGGACGAGACGGCAGCATCGGCTCGGGATACGTCGCCGCCGCGGGCGGTATGGTGATCGCGCAAGACCCCGCCACCGCCATCATTCCCGCGATGCCGCAGACGGTCGTCGAGTTGCGCATCGCCAAGATCGTTTCGCCGTTGGCGGAGCTTCCCGGCGTGCTGCGCGAGGAAATCCGAAAAATTAACGAGAAGATTACGAAGTAGGCGCTACCCGCCCCGCGTTAGCTCCCGAGCGCCCGAGACGTCCGCCACGATCGCGACGTCCGCCTCCTCTAAAAACAATCCGTGCTCAACCACGCCCGACTTGGCTTTCAGCTCGCTCGCCAAGCGCTCGGGGTCGTCGATCTCGCCGAAGGTCGCGTCCAGCAATACGTTCCCTTCGTCCGTCAGGAAGAGCGAACCGTCGCTCCTGCGTCGGAGCGCCGCCTCCGCGCCGAGCGTTTGCAGGAAGCGCTCGACGGGCGCGCGAGCGATCGAAACCGTTTCGACGGGAACGAAATACTTCGTCCCCAATTTCGGCGAGAGCTTCGAGTCGTCCGCGATGATAATCACCCGCTCGCTCGCTTGCGCCACGATCTTCTCGTAGAGGAGCGCCCCGCCGCCGCCCTTGATCAGCCGCAGCTCGGGGTCGATCTCGTCGGCGCCGTCCACGTCGAGATCGATCGCCCGGACGTCGTCGAGCGATACGAGGGGAACGTTGTGGATTTTCGCCAGCGCGGCGGATTGCCGCGACGTGGGCACGCCGCGTACGTTCTTCAGCGTTCCGTTCGCCAGGCGTTCCCCGATAACGCGGATCGCCTGCTCGGCGGTGCTGCCGCTGCCCAAACCGAGAATCATCCCGGACTCGACCGCCTCGACGGCGGCGCGCGCGGCGGCGAGCTTCAATTGTTCACGTTCGACGGCGTTGATGGCGGGCGCCTTTCGGTGTTAAAACGTTACGGTTATCGTTGCCCTATCGCCCGTCGCCGAGGGCCGACGACGGAGCTCGTAGAGAATTTGCCTCGACAAACATACGTTTTCGCGACCGTCTTTGCAATAATACCCGACCGCCTCGAGGTGGAGTTTCTCGCCCGCGTCCGCGGGTATCGCCAACGTCGTCTCGTCGGCGAGCGGCGTCTCGGAGAGGAACGCGCCGTCGGCGTCGTAGAGCGTCAGCGTTCCCGGCGGATCGTTCCACTTCGCGTCCTCGGGAAGCGTCGCTCGGATCGTCGCCGAGTCGCCGGGCGTAAACGTCGCCGTCTCGGGGCGGAGGATTTCGTTCGATCGCTTCGCGACGTCGAGGGGGGCGCGACGGCGAAGCTTCGCCAAGTTGGTTAGCGTAAGCGTCGAGACCCGCCGCGTTTCGAGATCGAGCGCGCGCACGAGGTGGTTGTTCGCGTCGGCGACGTAGAGCGTCCCGTCGTAATAGGCGACGTCGTTCGGTTCGTCGAACGTCGCCTCGTCGAAGTCGCCGTCCTCCGCGCCCGCTTCGCCCGTTCCCGCGAGCGTTCGGATCTCGCCTTTCGCGAGGTCGATCGCCTTAATCTTGTTGTTGTACGTGTCGGCGACGTAGAGGACGCCCTCGACGTACTCGACGCCGAGCGGATGTTGGAGCCGAGCCGACGAGACGTCCCCGTCCTTATCCCCGAACTCGAAGAGACCGTCGCCGACGATCGTCCGAACGACGCCCGTCTCGCCCGCGTCGGCGACGCGAACGCCGCTCACCTCGCTATCGGCGAAGTAGATCGAGGCGCCGTCGGTCGCCAATCCGCTCGGCTGCGCCAGCGCCGCTTGTCGGAGCGCGCCGTCGATAATATCCTCTCTGCCGCTTCCCGCGTGGAGTTTCACGCGGTTGGTCGCCAAGTCGATTCGCCACAATTGATGATTGCCCGCCATCGCGACGTAAAGCGTTCCGTCGAGCTCGACGAGATCCCACGGCGAATTGAGAACGACCTCGCGCGCGTCCCCCGTCGGATTCCGATCGAACCCTTGCCGCCCGACCCCCGCTAACGTCTCGACCGTGCGCGCCGAAAGATCCGCGCGGCGGATAAGGTGGTTCTCCGTGTCGGCGATATAGAGCGCGTCGCCGACGAGCGCCGTACCTTGCGGCTTATTGAAGGTCGCTTCCTCGAACGCCCCGTCCGACGCGCCTTCCGCGCCGCTCCCGACGACGTCGAGGATCGCGCCGTCGAGATCCGTTATCACCACGCGGTCGTTGTTCGAGTCGGTAATAACTATCCGCCCCTCCGAAACGACGAGCTTGCCCGGGAACTTCAAAGGCGCGTACTCGGCGTCGTGCTTCTCCAACGCGAACTCGATCGGTTCGAAGTTCATCCGCCCCTCGAACTTCGGCAGCGCCTCTTGGATCGCTTGGTCGATCGGCGCGAACACCCCCTCGCCCGAGAGCTTCCCGATCACGTCTCCCTCGGGATCGATCAACACGACGGTGGGCCAAGCGCGCGCGCCGTAGCTCCGCCAAACGACGAACTCATGATCGTTGACGACGGGATGCTCGATACCGTAGCGGAGAATCGCCTGTCGGATGTTTTGCGCGTCGCGCTCCGCGTCGAACTTGGCGGAGTGGACGCCGACGACGACCAGCTCGTTCGGATACTTCGCTTCGAGCCGCTTCAGATCGGGGATGACGTGGATGCAGTTGATGCAGCAGTAGGTCCAGAAATCCAGCAGAACGAACTTGCCCTTGAAGTCGGCGAGCGTGTGCGCGCGGTCGGTGTTGAGCCATTCGAGATCGGCGGGGAAGTCGGGCGCGTCGCCCGTGTGCGTCGAGTCGGTCATAACGTGTCCGTTTTGCGTGGAGCAGGAGGGCGACGCAAGGAGCGCCGCCGCCGCGATAAGCGCGATAGCAATCGATCGGTTCATGGTTTTCTCGTTAGAACGCGCGAGCGCCGCGGATAGTTTCGTAATACTTCCCGACTCGTCGGTCGGATTATCTTACGCGCTCTTCGGCGCCGGTCGGATT
>WJMR01000211.1 GCA_014727845.1 Ignavibacteriales bacterium | reverse complement strand
TTGCCCGGCTCGGCGTACTCGCCCGCCGTCGCTTGGATGATCGCTCCGAGCCCCGCCGCGACGCCGCGATAGAAATCGCCCTCGCGGAACCGAGGCGCGATCTCGTTACGGATGATCGAGCTCGCGACCGCGTCGGGTAGCGCGCCCTCCAATCCATAACCGACTTCAATCCGCATGAGCCGATCGTTCTTCGCGACCAAGAGAAGCGCGCCGTTGTCGTTCTCCGCCGTCCCGACGCCGTTCTTTTCGGCGACGCGAAGCGCGTAGTCCTCGATCGACGAGCCGCCGATCGTCGAGACCATCAGAAAGACGATCTGCGTGGACGTCGAGTCCTCGAACGCGCGTAGCGCCGCGTCGAGCCGATCCAACTCGGCGCGCGTGAGCGTCCCCGTTTGGTCGGTCGCCCATCGCTCCAACTTAGGAACGGCGGACGCCGAGCTCGCGAGAAGCGCGACGGAAATCAAAACGATATGCGCGAGTCGATTACTCAAAGTTCACGTCCGGCGCCGTCTCCGCGCCCGTCTCGGCTTTCGTGTAGCCCCGCTCGTCGAAGCCGAACATCCCCGCCACGATCGCTCCCGGCAAGCGTTTGACGGCGGCGTTGTATTCCTCGACCGCCAAGTTGAACCGCCGGCGCTCGACCGCGATGCGATTTTCCGTTCCCTCCAACTGCGCCTGCAACGTGAGGAAATTCTCGTTGGCTTTCAAGTCGGGATAGTTCTCTACCACGACCATCAAGCGCGAGAGGGCGCCTTGGAGTTGGTCCTGCTTCTCGAGATACGCTTGAAATTTTTCGGGATCGTCGAGCAGACTCTCGTCCGCCTTCATGCTTCCGACTTGCGAACGCAGCGCGGCGATTTCCGTAAACAACTCGCGCTCGTGTTCCGCCGCGGCTTTCACGGTGTTGACGAGATTGGGGATCAAGTCCGCGCGGCGCTGATATTGCACCTCGACTTGGCTCCACTTTTGGTTTACTTGCTCCTCGAGATCGACGAAGCCGTTGTAGGAGGAGACGAGCCAGATGATTCCGATCAGCAGGAAGAGGAGCGCGGCGCCGATAACGCCGAGTCCGATTTTCGTTCCCGTCGTAAGTTGCATGGTCGATGAACCTTTCCGTTTTCGGTTGAGACGCCCGTCGTCGAGCGTCGGTTCGTCAATTCGTAAGCGAGCGTGTCGGGGCGGGAATTCGTCCGCCGCGTCGCATAAACGTCTTGGCGCTCAATCGGCGCACGGGCATAATGGGCGCCTCGCCGAGCAAGCCGCCGTAATCGACCGACTCCCCCTCCTTCTTGCCGTAGGCGGGGATGATCCGCACGGCGGTGGTCTTGTCGTTGATCATCCCGATCGCCGCTTCGTCGGCGATGATCGCGCCGATCGTCTCCTCGGGCGTGTCGCCCGGGACGGCGACCATATCCAGCCCGACCGAACAGACGCACGTCATCGCCTCCAGCTTTTCGAGCGAGAGGTTGCCGCGCTCGGCGGCGCGGATCATACCTTGATCCTCGGAGACGGGGATGAACGCGCCGCTCATACCGCCGACCGACGAGCTCGCCATCAAGCCCGCCTTCTTCACGCTGTCGTTGAGCAACGCCAACGCGGCGGTGGTGCCCGACGCGCCGACGTCCTCCAAGCCCATCGCCATGAGAATGTCCCCGACGCTGTCGCCCTCGGCGGGGGTCGGCGCCAACGAGACGTCCACGACGCCGAACGGAACGCCGTCCAACTCGGCGACTTTTCTTCCGATCAGTTCGCCCGCGCGCGTAATCTTGAACGCCGTCTTTTTGATCTGTTCGGCGAGTTCTTGGAAGTCCGCGTCCTTCGCGGCTTTCACGGCTTCCAACACCACGCCGGGTCCCGAGATGCCGACGTTGAGGACGACCTCCGGCTCGGTGACGCCGTGGAAGGCGCCGGCGACGAACGGATTGTCCTCGACCGCGTTGCAGAAGACGACGAGCTTCGCGCAGCCGATTGAATCCTCGTCCTTCGTTAAGCGCGCCGTCTCTTTAATCGCGCGCGCCATAAGGTTCGTCGCGTCTATGTTCACGCCCGCCTTGGTGGAGCCGACGTTGACGCTGGAGCAGACCTTTTTCGTCGAGGCGAGGGCGCGTGGAATCGATTCGATCAGCGCGCGGTCGCCTTTCGTCAAACCCTTTTGGCAAAGCGCGGAGTAACCGGCTATAAAATCCACCCCGATTTCCGTCGCCGCTCGGTCGAGCGCCTCGGCGAGGAGGATGTACTCGTCCGCCGAAAAGCCCGCGCCCACCAACGAGATCGGCGTAACGGAGACGCGCTTGTTGGCGATCGAGACGCCGTAGCGATCGGAGACCGCCTTGGCGTTGGCGACGTGGCGCTCGCCCAGTCGCGTGATTTTCTCGTAGATTTTTTTCGCGGTCGTCTCGGCGCGCTCGTCGGCGCAATCCAAGAGATTGATTCCCATCGTGACGGTGCGGATATCGAAATGCTCGATCTCCGTCATCTTAATAGTTTCGAGCACTTCCTCGAAGTCAAACGGCATAGTCGCTCCGCGCGTCTCGTCGATCGCCCTTGTTTAGCGCGGCGTTCGCGCCTCGGGCGCCCGGTTAGACGCGATGCATATAGGTGAACACGTCCTCGTGTTGGGCGTATATTTTAATTCGCTCGCGTTCGGCGACGCGCGAGAGTTCCTCTTGGATCTCCGCGAAGCTCTTCGCCGCGTCGGCGATATCCACGAGCATTATCATCGTAAAAAAGTCCTGCATAATTTTTTGCGAGATGTCCTGGATGTCGCATCCCGCGTCGCCCAGCGTTTTGGCGAGCACGGCGACGACGCCGGGTCGGTTCAGCCCGAAGCACGTGAGGATCATCCGATCGCCCGAGGGGACGCCGCTTCCGGGCGCGCCGCTTCCGGGTGCGCCGCTTCCGGGCGCGTCGCTTCTCGAGGCGCCCTCGTTCTCGACGTAGCGCTTCACCGCCTCGGGGGAGGCGCCCTCGCCCAACTCGTTCATCGCGCGCACGGCGATCTCGCGTATCCGCTCTTCCGATAAGCTCATGGTTTCTTTCCTTGGTAACGATGTCGTAAATAAGTCAACGCCTCGTCGGCGACCGCGGCGTTCGCGCTTCTCGCGAAGGCGACGGCGTTTTGAAGGTTGCCTTGATAGAACCTCAGCCACAAAAAATTGGCGACGACCGCGCCTTCGACGATCCGTTCGGCGAGGAAGGCGTTCGTCGCGCTCCACGCCCAGAGCGCGTTCCATCCGAGCGAGAGCGCCCCGTTAAGCGGACGACCCGCGTAGGTCTGTCCCGCGCCGGGAACAACGACGGAGAGCCAACGCGCCGCGTCGATCGAGAGAGTCGCCTCTTCCACGTCTCGACAGACGCGCTCCAACGGGCTTCCGATTTCCGCGAACGTTTCGGCGGCGGCGCCCCACTCGTCGGCGAACATCTCCGACCACCCGCGCCAGTAGCGCGCCTCGCGGCGCTCGCCATCGGTCGCCGCGTTCGTATCCGCCCACGCGAGCAATCGTAGCGCTTCGTCGGTTCGTCGCTCCAGAATCAACACGCGCGCTTTCTCGACGCGCGCCCGCCATCTCTCGGCGTCGGTTCGAGCGGCGGCTTCGGCGAGCGTGAAGTTCCGACGCGCCTCGTGATAATTGCCGCCCGCCTTCTCGCTCGCCGCGAGGAGCGTCCGCGCCTCGTAGCGTTTCGCGCCCGTCGAATCAAAGAACAGGAGACGCTTCGCCTCGGTCGCCGCGTCGAACGGCGCGCCCGCCTCGTAGAGGGAATCGGCGAGTCGGAGCTGCGCTTCGTACGGATCCTGCGCCCGCGCCGTCGCGACGAAAAACGTCGCGACGAAAAACGTCGCCGCAATATAACAAATATCGGAATAGCGTACGCGTCCGCGCCGCCCGACGAATATTGTTAACGCTTTAATTATTAACACGTCGTTTATCGCCCCGACTTCTTTTTACGCTTTCGTTCTTTTTCACGGATTCTCGCGACGGTCGCGGGATCGCGCAACTCGCGCGCGGCGTCCTTCCCGATCCATCGCGCCGCCGCCGATTCGCGTTCGGCGAGGCGATCCGCCGTCGCCAGCGCCTTTTCGCGGAGCGCGAGGGATCGCTTGCCGATTTGGCGGATCGCCCAATTGACCGCCTTCTTCACGAAATTCCTCGCGTCCTCCGCCTCCCGTTCCGCGTCTTCGAGCGCGTCGAGGAACGCCTCGTCCCCGCCCTTGTGGTGAACGGCGAGCGTTGCGGCGAGGACGAAGCCCGCGCGCTTGAGGAACTCCTCCTCGCGGGCGCGCCACTTTTCGCCCATCTCGAACGCGAACGGCGCCTTCCGAATGAGATGCATACACGCTTGGTCGCACACGTCCCACGAGTCGAACGTTAACGCGCGTCGCTCCGCCTCCTCGGGCGTCAACGCGGCGGGCTCGTCGATAAGGATGGCGAGGATCCGCGCCTCGTGATAGCCGCTCGCCCACAGCTCCCGCGCCCGCTCGGCGCTGGTCGCATACGCCCTCGCAATTTCTCGTAGCGACTTCATCGAGACGCCGAACGCCCGCTCGACGGTAATGCCGAAACGCGCCATCCCCTCTCGGTTTCTTTCGCTCCCGCTTTCGCGCAGTCGGTCGAGCAACTCGGCGAGGGGCGGCGGCGCCGGTTTGGCGACGCGGCGAGGCGACGTCATACCTCGTCCTCGCCCGCGTCAACGGGACGTTTAAGTCGCATAGTCTGTTTCGGATCCGCGACGACCTCGAAGCCGTAGCGCCGGTAGAGACCGTGCGCGTCGTCCGTGCTCAACATCCACGTGCAGCGCTCCAATCCCGGCGACGCCAACGCCGCCTCGACAAGCGCCTTGCCGATCCCGATTCCTCGAACTTCTTCGAGCGTGAACACGTCCGCCAAGTAGGCGAAGCGGCATCCGTCGGTGATCACGCGGGCGAATCCGACTTGCGCGCCGTCGGATTTCCGATACGCGCCGAAGGCCCGCGATCCCGCGATAGACTCGGCGACGCGCGCCTTGGATACCCCCTTCGCCCAATAGGAGCGCGTCAAATACGCGTGCGCGGCGTCCGCGTCGATCCGCGCGGGGTCGGAGGAAATTTCAAAATCGTCAAGCGTCATCGTCGTACCTTTCGATTACAACGGCATACGCCGATGGTCTATCTTCTCGTAGTTGCCGCCGTACACAAAGTCGCGGATGTTTTCGCGCGCGAGGAACTCGTGGGGAAATCCGAGATCGATCGCGCTCGCTTCGTCGAGCCGCGCGAGCCGCTCCGCGTCGAGCTCGAAGTCGAACGCGCCGAGGTTGTCCTTCAGTTGGTCGAGCGTCCGCGCGCCGAGGACGGGGATGATCTCGCCCTTCCGAAAGCGGAGCCAGTTGAGCGCCACTTGCGACGGGGACTCGCCGATCTCCTCGGCGATCTCGACGACGACCTTGGCGATCGCGAGCGTTCGCTCGTTCAGGTGTCGGCTCCCTTCTTTCAGTCGGAATTTCTCGTCCCGCGCGTCGAGGTATTTGCCCGTCAGAACGCCGCCGCCCAGCGACCCCCACGTCGTGACGGAGACGTCGAGGTCTCGCGCCATCGGGAGGAGTTCCCGTTCGGCGTCGCGCGTCGCCAAACTATACTCGATCTGCATCGCGACGAAGGGGGACCACCCTCGGAAGTCGGCGATCGTGTTGGCGCGGGAGACGATCCACGCGGGCGCGTCGGAGACGCCGACGTAGAGGACTTTACCCGCCGCGACGAGATCGTCGAGCGCGCGCATCACTTCCTCGACGGGCGAGTCGTAATCCCACGCATGCACGTAGAGCAGATCGACGTAGTCGGTTTGGAGGCGTCGCAAGCTCCCTTCGAGCGAGCGGACGAGATTTTTTCGATGAGCGCCGCAGCCGTTCACGTCGCGCTCCTCGGTGAAGAGGGTGTATTTGGTGGCGAGGACGATCCGATCCCGTTCGCCCTTCATAAACTCGCCGAGCCATCGCTCGCTGGTTCCTTCGGTGTAGCGGTTGGCGGTGTCGATGAAGTTTCCGCCCGCTTCGAGGTAGGCGCGGTACACGCGCTCGCTTTCGGATTTATCGGCGCCCGTCCCCCACTCCTCTCCAAAGGTCATCGCGCCGAGCGCGGCTTCGGAGACGCGCAGGCCGCTCCGCCCGAGTAGTTTGTATCGCATCGCGGTTCCTCGTTTTTCTTTCATGGTACGTTTCCAAATAATATAAGAGAATCTCTTCGTTTTCCGAAAGCTCCCGAGTTTGCCTATATTATATAGATAGATTCTCGAACATTTGCACGAACGAACACATCCGAAAGCGTTACCCTATGAGCAAGGAAACCAAACCCGCGCCGAAGCAAACAAGCGCGAAACCGAAATCCGGCAAGAAGAAACGGCAGCCGACGTCCGTCGTCGAGAAGCGATACCTCGAGCGCTCGGAGCACGAGTTCATCTACGAACCGACGGAAAAAATCCCCGTCGTGCAGGTCGATAACTTCCCCGAGCTGGGCAAGCTGACCGCGCTCCGGTTCGTCGAGTGGACGCAACAAAATCCGGGCGGCGTCGTCTCGTTGCCGACGGGCAAAACGCCCGAGCATTTCATCCGCTGGGTCGAGCACTTCGTCAAGAATTGGGAGACGAAGCAAGTAGCCGCCGAGCTGGAGAAGGTGGAGATCGATCCCGGCAAGAAGCCCGACGTCGGCTCGCTCCGCTTCGTACAGATCGACGAGTTCTACCCGATCAACTCGTTCCAGTCCAACAGCTTTTACTACTACATTCAGAAATATTACCTCAACGCGCTCGGCTTGGATCCGAAGAAGGCGCTCTTAATGAACGTCAACGAGATCGGGACGGCGGAGGATTTGCCGCTGGATAAAATCTTCCCCGAGAAGATCGTCGATCTCTCGCTCCGCACGCGCTGGGCGAGCAACCGCCAAGAGCGGCTCCAGAAGCGGACGATCGAGATCGTGGACGAGTTCTGCTCGGAGTACGAGCGGAGGATCCGCGAGATGGGCGGGATCGGCTTCTTCCTCGGCGGCATCGGTCCGGACGGACACATCGGGTTCAACGTAAAGGGGAGCGACCACTTCTCGACGACGCGACTCATCCCGACGAACTACGAGACGCAAGCCGCGGCGGCGGGCGACTTGGGCGGCATCGAGATCGCGCGGAATCGCTTGGTTATCACCATCGGGCTGGACACGATCGCCTACAACAAAGACGCGACGGCGATCATCATCGCGGCGGGCGAGGCGAAGAGCCGCATCGTACGCGACTCGATCCAACAGCCGCCCTCGAATCTCCACCCCGCCACGGCGCTCCAACAACTCGACAACGCGCGCTTCTACCTCACCAACGGCGCCGCCTTCCGCCTGTTGGAACGCCGCTATCGGAAGTTCGAGAACGAGAACCCGCTCTCGCAAGAGTCGATCGAGCGGGCGGTGTTCAATCTCTCGGTGGATAAGAGAAAGCCCCTCACGGAATTGGCGAAAGAAGATTACGCCTCCGACCGCTTCGCCTCTCTCGCGCTGAAGGAGACGGGGGAGACGATTGAAGGACTAAACAAGCAAGTCGCCGATTCGGTCGTCCGCCGCTTCGAGCGCGGCATGGCGATGGTGGAGAACGAACGCTTCCTCCACACCGCGCCGCACCACGACGACATTATGCTCGGCTACCTGCCGTACCTCAACCACCTGGTGCGGACGCACAAGAACCGCCACCATTTCAGCTATTTGACGAGCGGTTTCACGGCGGTCACCAACTCGTATATGCTCGAGCTACTCCAAGATCTGCGCTACCTCGTCGAGCAACCCGAGTTCGCCAAACGGTTCACCACACGCTACTTCGACCCCGCGTTCGTCGAGGGAAAGAACCGCGACGTGAACCTCTACCTCGACGGCATCGCCGCGAACAGCGAGACGCTGAAACGCGAGGCGGTGGCGCGGCGGATGCTTCGGAACATCATCGAGATTTTCGAGGAGGACAACGTCGTCTTCCTGAAGGATCGGATCGACGAGCTGCTCAACTACTTCTCGACGCAGTACCCGGGCAAGAAGGACATCACGCACGTTCAGAAGCTTAAGGGGATGCTGCGCGAGTGGGAAGTCGAGGTCCTCTGGGCGTATTTCGGTTTCGAGGTCTCTGACGTCTCCCACTTACGACTCGGCTTCTATCAGGGGAAGATCTTCACGGAGAACCCCGAGATGAACCGGGACGTGATGCCGATCTACCGACAGCTGATCGAGCTGAAGCCGACGGTCGTAACGCTGGCGCTCGACCCCGAGGGGAGCGGACCCGACACGCACTACAAGGTGTTGCAAGCGATCGCCGAGGCGCTCCGCCTCTACGTGAAAGAAACGGGAGAGAAGAACGTCCGCGTCTGGGGTTATCGGAACGTGTGGTACCGCTTCCACCCCGCCGAAGCGAACATCTACGTCCCCGTCTCGCTCAACTCGATGGCGATTATGCGCGACACGTTTATGAACAGCTTCGGCTCGCAGAAAGCCGCGAGCTTCCCGAGCTTCGAGTTCGACGGGCCCTTCTGCGACCTCGCGATTAAGATTCAGGACGAGCAGTACCAAATCCTGAACACGTGCCTCGGGAAGGACTACTTCCTCAACCACGACGCCAACCGCGTCCGCGCGGCGCACGGCGTCCTCTTTATGAAAGAGCTGACGCTCGACGAGTTCCTCGAGCAGGCGGTCGAGTTGCGGAAGTTGGTCGAGAACGAGTAACGCTCGACGACGAGTCGTAAAAAACGAAAGCGGAAGATCGCGAACGGTCTTCCGCTTTTTTTATGACGTGTCGAAACGTCGCGATCGGCGCGGCGTTTGGCGGAACGGCTACTCGACTCGGAAGCGGTCGGTCTGTTGTTTGAGGGAACCCGTGAGCCGGTTGAGCTCTTCGAGCGCTTGGTAGATTTCGTTGACCGAGAGCGCCGTCTGCTTCGTCCCCTCGTTGATCTCGGCGATCATTCGCGAGATTTCGTCGGAGGTGGTGGACTGCTCCTCGCTGGAGGCGGCGAGCTGTCCGATGAGATTGACCAACTCTTCGGTGACGTCGTTGATGCGTTCGAGCGCCTCGCCCGCCTTGTTGGCGAGGGCGATGCCGCGCTCGACCTCCTCGTTGGTCTCGTCGATGTGGTTGACGGCGGCTTTCGTTTCCTTTTGGAGCGAGGAGATCATCATCGCGATTTCCTTGGTGGCGGTTGTGGTCCGCTCGGAAAGCTTTCGCACCTCGTCGGCGACGACGGCGAACCCGCGCCCCTGCTCGCCCGCGCGCGCCGCTTCGATGGCGGCGTTGAGCGCGAGGAGGTTGGTTTGGTCGGAGATGTCGGAGATGACGTTAACGATCTGGTTGATGTCGTCGCCGCTCTTGGCGAGTTGGTTGATGGTTTCGACGACGCCGCCGACGGCTTCGGCGATTCGGTTCATTCCCTCGACGGTGTGTCGGACGGCTTCGCCTCCCTCGGCCGCCTCGCCGCCGGCTTGCTTGGCGAAGTCGGAGGCGCGGGTAACGTTCTCGGCGTTGGTGTGGATGACGGCGGTCATCTGCTCGGTGGCGCTCGCCACCTCGTTGGTTTGGCTCGCCTGCTCTTCGGTGGCGGAGGCGATTTGATCGGAGCGCTCGGCGATCTGGCTCGAGACGCTCGCCACGGCTTCGGCGGTCTCGATAACTTGGCGCATCATATTCGAGACGTTGCCGACCGCGTCGGCGAACCCGTTGAACAGCCGCGCGATCTCGTCGTCCCGCTCGGCGACGAGCTCGACCTTGAGGCGCCCCTTCGAGAAGTCGTCCATCTCGCGGAGCATCGTCTCGACGTTGTCGCTCAAGTATCCTTTCTCGTCCTCGATTTTCGCGCGCGCGGTTTCCGTAAGCTCCACCTGCTCTTTCAGCTTCGCCTCTTGTAGTTCGAGCGCGTGTTTCCGCTCTTCGGCGATGTCTATCTGTTCTTGCAAGGCGGCTTGGTCGCGTTTCATCCGATCGATGCGCATCGCGAATCCCTTCCACACCACGAACCCGACGCCGACGACGAGGAGCGCGTAGAACCAGATTGTTTCGTAGAAGAAAGCGCCGAGGGAAAACGAGACGCTCGCGGCGGTCTCGCTTTCAACGCCGTCCTCGTTCTCGGCGATCACGCGGAAAACGTAGTCGCCCGGCGGGATGTTGGTGTAGTAGGCCACGCGCCGATCTCCCGCCTCGATCCACTCGTCATCGTAGCCGTCGAGCATATAGCGGTAGGTCGCGCTTTCCGGATAGAGAAACGTGAGCGCGGCAAAGTGGAACTCGAAACTCTCGGCGCCCGCGTCCACGTCAACCTCCTCGACGTGGATATTCCGCTCGTCGCCGTCCACCACGAATTTTTCGACGACGACGGGCGGTTTGTATTCGTTCTTATAAAGGTTGTTCGGATCGACGACGACCGCGCCCCCCATCGTCGGGAACCAGAGCCGTCCGTCGCTCGCCTTCCAGCCCGTGGGCATGCAACCGCCGTTGCACTCGGTGTTGCGCATGCCGTCGGATTTGGTGTAGTGCTCGGGTTCGACGCTCGGTATCTTGCCCGCGTAGAAATCGTTCAGCTCGTCCTTCCCGACGCTGAAGATGCCTCGGTTGCAGCTCATCCAGAGCTTGCCTTGCTCGTCTTCGAGGATCGAGAAGATCAAGTCGTCGGTCAAGCCGTTCTCGCGTGAGACGGATTGTATCTTGCCGTTCTTCATCCTCGCCAAGCCGCCGCCCGACGTGCCGATCCAGAGCGTTCCGTCGGCGTCTTCGTAGAGGGAGCGGATGAGCGGCACGTCGAGCCCCTCGGCCTCGCCGTAGGTGGTCGTCGCGCCGTCGTGGAATCTCGTAAGCCCGTTGTTTGTGCCGACCCACACGGCGCCGTCGCGGGTCTCGATGATGAATTTGACGAAGTCGTTGGCGAGGCCGTCGGCTTCGGTCGTCACCGTTTCGGTTCCGTCGGGCGCGCGGACGCCGACGCCCTGCCCGTTGTAGCCGAGCCAGACGTTCCCTCGTGAATCCTCGAAGATGGCGCGGAGATAGTTGCTGTGGAGGCCGCGCGCTTCGTTTAGATAGCGGACGCCGCCGGCGGCTTGGAGTATCGCGATTCCCTCGCCGTTCGTCCCGATCCAGATATCGCCGTTGCGCATCGTCCACATCGCTCGGACGGCGTTGGTGGGGAGGATGTTGTCCGCGTTGACGATCCGCGCCACTTCCCCGTCGCGAATAATGGTGGCGCCGTTGTCGTTCGTGCCGATCACCATTTCGCCCGGTCGGCTCTCCATCGTGTTCCAGACGAAGTCGCTGCCGACGCCCTCCTTCGTGCCGTAGGGGGTGAACTTGGTGTTCTTCAGACGGTTCATTCCGCCGCCGAAGGTGCCGATCCAGATCGAGCCCTCGTGATCCTCGTAGAGCGAGAGGACGGAGTTGTTGCTCAATCCGTCTTCGGTGGTGAACGCCTCGAAGCGTCCGTTCTTTAGGCGTTGCAAGCCGCCGTTGCCGCCGACCCAGATATTGCCGCGCGAATCGACCAACACGGCTTGAATGGCGGGCGAGACGAGCCCGTCCGCGGCGGTGTAAACGCGCGCGACGCCTCCGTCCATCCTCGCCAAACCGTCCTGCGTCCCGACCCAGAGCCGCCCTTGCGGATCGAAGTGGAGCGCGTTGATGTAGAGGTCGGGTAATCCGTCGGCGAGACCGAGCGAGCCAAATTGGTCGCCTCGTTTCACGACGACGCCCGAGCCGTCGGTGCCGAAATAGAGCGCGCCGTCGGGACCCTCGACGATGATGTTGATGTGATCGCTGACGAGACCGTCGGCGACGGTGAACGACTCGAACTTCCCGTCGCCTTTGTGGCGCGCCAAGCCGTGCTCGGTGCCGATCCACACGTCGCCGCGCGAATCCTCGAAGACGTCGTAGATAAAGTCGAACGGCAAACCGTCCTCGACGGTGTAGTTCGTCCACTCGTCGCCGTCCTTCACCGTCACGCCGCCGCCGCCCGTCCCGAACCACATCCTGCCGTCGGAATCCTCGGCGATGCCGGTGATGAAGTTGTTCTTGATCGCTTCGACGCCGTTCTTGTCGTAGATCTCGAAATCGATTCCGTTGAACCGGACGACGCCTTCTTCCGTTCCGAACCAGAGATATCCTTGCTCGGTCTGCGTTATTCGCTTCACGGAATTTTGCGGCAAGCCGTCGTCGGTCGTCCAGATATCGAGGGCGTATTGGGTGATGTCCTTATTGGGATCGATGCCGCGACTCGTTTGCGCCTTGGTAAACGCGGGCGAAAGAAGGGTCGCGGCGACGAGAAGATATATTAGATTATGCAAAGGCATAATTCCCCTTTTAGGTAAGTCGGAAATACGCTTGGGGCGATAAGTTTTAGTTTAATAATAGCGCTTACGATTAACTATTTCAATAACTCGCGTTCGCGCGTTGAACTCTTCGGTCGCGCGGTCGAGCGCCTTGTCGGTTTTCCTCGCACAACTTTTTTTGGTACATTCCCCGTCTAAGCAACCACCAACAACGGGCGCGAGAGGCGCGTCTCGGCTATGGAAGCGACGCCGTTCCGTAAGCGGCTCGTCTCGGTCTTCGCGGAGGTCGGCGGGCTGACGAATTTTTCGATACGCTTCTTCAAGGAGTTCTGGCGCCCGCCGTACGAGATCGGCGAAGTGCTGAAACACTTGCGGGAGTTGGGCGTCAAGACGTTCCCGATCGTAAGCGTTACGGGGGTGATCATCGGGTTGGTGCTGACGATCCAATCGTATCCGTATATGGCGATGTTCGGCGCCGAGGCGTTCGTGCCGTATTTGGTTTCTATCTCGGTCTTACGCGAGCTCGGTCCGGTTCTCACGGCGCTCATTTTCGCCGGTCGCGTCGCCAGCGGCGTTGGCGCGGAGCTCGGCTCGATGCGCGTAACCGAGCAGATCGACGCGATGGAGACGATGGCGATCGATCCGTTTCACTTTCTCGTCGTTACGCGAGTTTTCGCGTGCGTCTTAGTTCTTCCGTTGCTGACGGTTTACGTGGTCTTCCTCGCGCTCGGCGGCTGCTACTTCGCGATGACGATCGAGCAGGATATGCCCGTCTCGCTCTTCATCACGCAGATCCTCGAGATCATCGATCTAAAAGACGTGGCGGCGGGCATCGGCAAGACGTTCATCTTCGGATTCCTCGTCGGCGTCGTCGGCGCCTACAAGGGCTACCACGCGGCGAAGGGCACCGAAGGAGTGGGGAAAGCGTCAACCACGTCGGTCGTGTTGGCGTCGTTGCTTATCTTAGTGATTGATATGGTATTAGTAAAGGTGTCGATGCTCCTATGGCCCGTTTCGTAATCGAGGTTCGCGATCTTCACAAGTCCTTCGGCGAGCAACATGTGTTGCGCGGCGTGAACCTGCGCGCCGAGGAGGCGGAGAACCTGATCGTCTTCGGGCGAAGCGGCAGCGGCAAGAGCGTGCTGCTGAAGTGCCTCATCGGATTGATGACGCCCGACGCGGGCAAAGCGCTGGTTAACGGCGAGGCGATATACGAATTGCCGGATCGGGAGGCGAGCGAGCGGCTGAAAACCGTCGGCTTCCTCTATCAGAGCGGCGCGCTGTTCGACTCGATGTCCGTCCGCGAGAACCTCGAGTTTCCGCTCGTCAAGAATTTCGGCGTCGAGGATCCGGAGCTGACCGAGCGGGTGGAGCGCGCGTTGGAGAGGGTCTCGCTCGCCGACGCGATCGACAAGACGCCCGCCGAGCTTTCCGGCGGCATGCGCAAGCGCGTCGCCTTGGCGCGGGAGATCGTCGTCGAGCCGCCCGTGATGTTTTACGACGAGCCGACGACCGGGCTCGACCCAATCACCTCGAAGGAAATTAGCGTGCTCATCCGCAAATTGCAGGAAGAGCTGAAGATGACCTCCGTCGTCGTCACGCACGATCTCGTTTGCGCCCGCATCGTCGAGGATCGCACCGTCATCCTCCGAGGCGGCGAGGCGGCGCACGAAGGAAAGATCGAAGAGTTGGAGCGGATGGACGATCCGTTCCTGAAGAATTTTTTCAGTTCCGAATTTCATGAAGAGTACGCCGAGAGCGTCTAATGGCAAAGAAACAGCGATATGTAACGCTTGGAATTTTCGTCCTCGTCGGCACGATCTTAACCATCGTCGGGCTGTTCGCGGTCGGGAACCAACAGGACTTGTTTAGCTCGTCGATGACGATACGCGCCTATTTTAGCGACGTCGAGGGCCTTCGACAAGGAGCCCCCGTCCGCTTAAGCGGCATCAACATCGGCACGGCGACGGACATTAAACTCTCGCCACACTCCGCCGACAGCGTAATCGTGGTGATGAAGATCATGAAGGAGCACGCCGAACGCCTACAAACGAGCACGCGGGCGTACATTGAGACGGAGGGCTTGGTGGGCAACAAGGTCGTCAACCTCCGTCTGAACGGGGACGACGCGAAGATGGTCGAGGACGGCGACCGCATCGTCGGCGTCGATCCCGTCGGGTTGGGCGTGATTGTGGAAGACGTGCGCGACGTGCTGGCGAACACCGACTCGCTTACCCGCTCGCTCGCCGAGATCGTCCACAAAGCCAACGAGGGGGAGGGCTCGGTCGCCAAGTTTATCAACGACCCTTCGCTCTATAACAACGCCAATCGGCTCACCCTCACCGCCGACGACCAACTCCGCGCCGTCACCGCCAAGCTCGATTCATTCGCACTCGCGATGAGCGCCGTCGGGGTGGACGCCTCCCTCCTCCTCTCGGAGGTCTCGCGCTTAACCCGCAACGTCGATTCGGTCGTCGCGGGCGTGAAGGAGGGCAGGGGCGCGCTCGGTTTGGCGCTCGCCGACACGGGCAAGACCTACCAAGACATCGTCGCCGCCATCGGGAACGCGCGCGCCGCCACCGAGGAACTGAAACTCGCCGCCGGCAGAGCCGCCGAGAATATGGAGGCGCTGAAACACAATTGGCTCTTTAAGGATTACTTCGAGGAGCGGGGCTACTACGACGAAACGGGCTACGAAATGAAACTCGAGGACTACCTCGAAGAGGTTGACGAAAAACTGTTGGAGTTGGAGCGGCGGATAGAACGATACGACTCGACGGCCGTCAAGCCCGAACCGCCCGAGCTTCAATAGCGAACGCGGGGAGCGTCGCGCATAGAAAACGCGCGGGAACGGAACGCTCCGCCCCGCGCGCAAGCACACGCCTTACAAAAAATCCTTTACGACTCGACTCGTTGGAGCCGCAGTTGCGGCGCCTTGGCTTTCGCCAACTCGTAGGCGCCGAAGAGCGCGCCCGTATAGACGAGATCGCCGACGACGGTGTTGTGGAGGAACGGGATCGCCATCGCGTAGCACGTAAGAAGCCCCTCGAACGTGAGCGGATAGTAGCCCGTCGCGATCCAAACGCCGAAGTTGCTGACGACGAAGAACACGCCGCTTCCCGCCAAGGAGGCGCCGGCGACGCGTCCGACGGAGATCTTGCCTCGGAGGAGGAACCCGATCGCGACGATGAGTCCGAAGCCGAGATAGACGAACGGCAGCGCGGAATGGAAGCCGAGAACCGCGTCGGTGACGAGCATAACGACGGCGGGCAGAACGAACGCCGCCCACTTGTTCTTGAAATACGCCGCCCCGAAGAGCGCCACGCCCGCGATAGGCGCGAAGTTCGGCGGATGAGGAATGAAGCGCGTCGCGGCGGCCAGAACGATCAAGCCGGCGACGAAAAGGAAGTTTGTGGAAATCGTCTTCTCTTTCATAGGTTGCCTTACGGTATTATGCAATGTGGTTCGCGTCAAACGTTATAAACATAATAAAAAATACGCCGAGATAACAGACGCGAGCGGCGTTCGGCTTCCGATTCGCCCGTAATATTTTCCATCCCGACTTGCATCTAATCTCCGCGCTCCCTAAATTTAGAATCTGTTTGCAAAACGACCGGGGGTCGTAGTTCAGTTGGTTAGAACGCCTGCCTGTCACGCAGGAGGCCGCGAGTTCGAGTCTCGTCGACCCCGCTTTCAACCCCGACGCATAGCGCGGGGTTTTGTATTTTAAACGCGGCGGTATTTCCTCACGCGTTTCGCGTTTGCCTCTCCCGCGCTTATCTTTCCCCAAAAAATCAACCCCGATCAACCACGCACGAAAGGAAACACCTATGCCGCGCAACTTGGAGCGGAATAAACGAACGGCTATGGCGTTCTACGAGGAGGCGTTCAACGGCGCGCCACGCGAGGCGGCGGCGAAACATGTCGGCGAGCGCTACCTCCAACACAACCCCGCGGTCGCGGACGGCGTCGAGGGGTTCGCCGAGTATTTCGAGCGGATGGCGCGCGAGTATCCCGAAAAGCGCGTCGAGTTCCTCCGCGCCGTCGCCGAGGGGGATCTCGTGGCGCTCCACACGCGACAAACGTGGGCGGGCGAGGGCGACTACGTTACGATGGATTTCTTCCGCTTCGACGAGCGGGGAAAGATCGTCGAGCATTGGGACTCGATCCAACGCGTTCCCGAGGAATCCGCGAACGACAACACGATGTTTTAGCGCGCTCGGCGGTTAAGGGCCGTACGGATTAATTCCGCCGCTCCGTTTCTCTTTTTTGTTGAAATCGTTATATTCTCCATTAGGAGAGTTAGGGTCAACCGAATATGGGAAGAGGTGCGACGTGAACGACAACCGGACCGGTAGCCCTCCGCGACTGCTATTAGTGGAGGACGACCCGACGAACCGCGATATGATGTGGCGGTTCTTGAAGCGGGATTTCGACGTTGATTTTGTAGGCGATGGGTCCCGAGCGATTTCGATGGCGGCGGAGACGCCGTATCGAGTGGTGATAATGGACATTATCCTGGGTCCGGGTATGAACGGGCTTGAAACGACGAGGGAAATCCGAAAACTGCCGGGCTACGAACGAACGCCTATAATCGCGGTGACGGCGTATCATATGGAGGGTAATCGAGAGGCGGCGCAGGAGGCGGGCTGTTCGGAGTATCTGCCGAAGCCCTTTACGAAAAGCAGGTTTCTTAGCGTCGCGCTTGGCGCGCTCGATGAAGCGCCGAGTTAGGCGGCGTTTCGTGTCGTAATTGGCGCCATTCTCCTGTAAACGTATTTACTTGTTGGGTTTTTTGTATTATCTTTCCCGCGTTAATGGGGCGAGTTAGAAGTAAGACAAAGTAGAGGCGACAACGACTATATGGCGAACAACGAAGGAAACGGCGCACTGCCGAAGATTCTGTTAGTCGAGGACAACGCGGAGAATCGCGATGTAATGTCCCACTTTCTGAAGAAATCCTGCGAGGTTGACGTGGCGCACGACGCGCCGACGGCGATCGAGAAGGCGAAAAACGCGCAATATCGCCTCATCTTGATGGATATCAATCTCGGCTTGGGGATGAACGGCATGGAGGCGACGAAAGAAATCCGAAAGATGCCCGGCTATGATTCGATTCCGATTATCGCCGTAACGGCGTACGCGATGGCGGGCGACCGCGAAGTGTTTATGGAGGCGGGGTGCTCGCACTATATCTCGAAACCGTTTACGAAGAAAGAGTTCGTCGGAATCGTCGAAGAGGCGTTGCAGGAGGCGGAAGCGTAAGCTTCTCGAGGGATTCCTTACCGTTTAAGTAGCTTAGTAATCGCTTGGCGAGCGGTTTTGCGGAGGTACGCGCTTCCGAGAAATCCAATCAACACGGCTATGGGAATGTAGATCGCCGCCTTGACGAGAAAGGATTCCATCGTTTCATAAAAGGGCGTGTAGCGGTCGGCGAGATATCCCAATGACAATCCCACACCGATAAAACCATAGAGATAGGCAAACCGCTTTGCCAACCGCGTCCGCTCGCTCGGAAGCTGCCGGAAGAGGAGCACGTGGAAGTACCAACCCGAAGTGAGAATAAAAGCGAGCACGTAGGTTGCGGGGATGGCGTCCACGCCGTAATCGATCGTAAAAGAGAGCGCGCCGATAAAGAGCAGACTGTGAACGACCGAAGCGTAGGAGGTCCGCTTAAACTCGCCAAAAGCCGCGAGCAAATGCTGAAGCGTAAATATCATCGATCCCGAAAGCATCATCGCGGCGAGAAAGATATTGAGACGCGCGCCGCCGAATTTCTCCGCGCCGACCCACACGGCGATGAATTCTTGATTCAGCGCCGCCGCCAATCCGAACGCGAAGAGCGCCACCAACGCGAAAAGCTCGAACACTTTCTTCACCGTGTCGGCGAGCGCTTTCTCGTCGCGCTTGGTTTCCCCGATTTTATGAGCCAGCCCCGAGAAGGAGCTCCCCCCGATTGAGTTGCCGATAAACTGCGCGATAACGTAAACGCGTTGCGTAATCGCGAAGACGCCCGCCGTTCGCGGGTCGATCGCCGCCGAGACGATCGTAACTTGCAAATTGCCCGATACGAACGACGCGATCCGCTGGAACAACACGGGAACGCTCTCCCGCGCTATCTCGATTATTGTCGCCCGCTCGAAGCGCATCGGCGGCAATTCGCGGCGGCGCCACTCCTTTCGGACGTAGAACGGTCCCCAGAGCAGCCCCGTCGCGCCGCGCGCCAAATACGCCAACCCCAACGCCGAGACGCCCATACCAAGATAGAGACCGAGTAACGCCGCCCCCGCCGACGCGATGGAGGATATCGCCAACGATAAACTATACATATACGCCCGTTGCCACGCCACCGCCGCGTAGAATACGTTCGTCGAAATAAGCGACATCGCCGAGCCGACGCTCGCCAAGATGAATCCCAAGCGGATCGCGCCGATTTGACCCTTCGGCGCGTTTACCCATTCCGGAATGAAAAACGCCAGCGTAACGCCCGCCGCAATCGCCAACGCGCCGATGGACAAAATGAACAGCAACCCCGCCCCGAAATACGACGCGAACTTGTCGTACGCCTTCTCGCCGTAGGACTTCGAGTTCCGCTGCAACGCCACCGAGCTGAAGCCCCCCTCGAAGAGCGCCAACGCGCCTAAGAACCCTCCCGTCGCCATCCACGCGCCGTAGGTCTCCAAGTCGAAAAAGAGGAAGTAGATCGGGACTAAGACGATGTTGTTGACGATGTTCAGCGCGAGGTTGACGTAATAGACGACCGCCTGCCATAGAAACGACGTCCGTCGGCTATCGCCCCGAAATTTGCCGGAAAACCGACCCCAAAACTTGCCCGCCATTACGTCGCCGGTTTAGTAGTCATATTCGTCGTAGTCCTCGTAGGTTCCCTCCGAAGCCGGCTCCCAATCGCGGCCGCCGCACGGCACGTAATCGAGCGTCGGGTGCTCGTCGTATTTCATGCAGAGCGCCGCCGTCTCGTCGAAATGGGCGCACGAGGCGCACAGCGTCCCCGTCCGAAGCGGCTCCACCTCCTCGCGGAAGCGCCGATATTGCACGATCGCGGGATGGATGACGCCGCCATAGACCAACGCCGCCCCCACGAGCCACCATAGCTGATAGTCGAGCCACGAACGCGCCCACCACGCCAACGGCACGACGATCGCCGCGCGGATCAACGCGCCGAAGACTATGCCGCCCGTGGTCTGCGTCACGTCGCGTTTTTCCTTTCGCGCTTTTTGCGTAAATTAATCCCGACAAGCTCGGAAAAGATCGAGTAAATTCAAAACATACGAAAGGCGCGGCTCGGTATGAAAATACGAGGCATCATCATCGCGACGCTCCTCGCGCTCGGCTCCGCGGCTCCCGCGTTCGCCCAAATGTTCGGCGGCGGTTTTACGCTCGGTTTCCCGCAAGACGAGTTCGGCGAGTCTCTCGATCGGATCGGATGGGGGCTCGGCGGCGAAGCCCTCTACGTCGTGGATTACCCGAACGTCCCCGTCGGTCTCGGCGTGGATTTCAACTACTTCCAGCTCGGAACCGAAACCCGACGCGAGCCCTTCTCCTACACCATCCCCGACCTCACCGTGGACGTTACCC